>CAZXZQ010000019.1:0-18021 GCA_964645215.1 uncultured Rhizobiaceae bacterium
AAAGGATGCCCAGACAGTCGTAAGTCTATTCGCAAAGAAGTTATTGAAGGAGAGTTTGAAGAACTTCTGAAACAGCTGCAACCTACAGCAAACCTGTTTGCGCTTGCATTCGACATATTTACAGACCTGTGGAATGAAAAGTTGGAATTAGTTGATCAAGACAAAGCCGCTATAAAATGTCAAATAACAGAGTTTGAAAGCAAGTCTGAACAGCTGATAGATCGTTTGGTAGAAGCCGATAGCCCAACTTTGATCAAAGCTTATGAAGGTAGATTGCAAAATATTGATCAACAAAAGGCTATTTGGCAAGAAAAACTAGCCAGTTTTGGCAAGCCAAATGGCTCTTTCAAACAGATTTATCGAACCGCTTTTGAGTTTCTGGCAAACCCTTGGAATCTATGGGTTTCTGATAGGTTGGAAGATAAAAGAGCGGTACTAAAACTCGTATTTGCAGAGAGACTACCCTATGATCGAAACAAAGGTTATCGAACCGCAAAAACCTCTAAAGTATTCAAGGCTTTAGAGTCATTTCGAATGGAAAAGTCTGAAATGGTGATCCCTGGAGGATTCGAACCTCCGACATTCTGCTTAGAAGGCAGACGCTCTATCCAGCTGAGCTAAGGGACCATATTTGATGTTTATCAATAGATTGATGATTCTGACAAGGCCAGTTTGAATTTTAATATAGCTTGCTTAATGCGTCCATGGAAGCGAACGGTCTGTGCTGAAGTTTTCTGCGTAAGACATAATTCTACGTTTTTGCTTTTGCGGTTTTTGAACGCTATATGCAATTCCATTCTTTTCAGCGTAAGCTTTTGCATCATCTAATGTCTTAAATTCAAGCTTGATTTGGCTTTTTGTATCTGAAGAACTCGTGTAACCCATCAAAGGTTCAATTTTACGAGATGCTTCCTGCTCAAACTCCAAGAACCAAGAATCGGTCTTAGCCTTGCCTGATTGCATTGCAGTTTTGGTAGGTTTAAAAATTCTTGCTGACATATTTTCCATCATCTGAAATCTGGAATTCCGCTTTGATGGTCGGAGCGGCAGGATTCGAACCTGCGACCCTCTGGTCCCAAACCAGATGCGCTACCAGGCTGCGCTACGCTCCGACTTTATCAAAGTCAAGAATTCACTACACTGACCAAGTATATCGTGCAAGCGGGAATCACAGATAATTGCAAGAAAATTTGGTAAATTTAATTTTGCTTAGTGAAAAAACGGTGATTTAGCAGATCCCCTTCTTTCAAGCCAATTTGCTTTGCCATTCCAGCCTTTAATTCAAGTACATGCGAAACAGGTTCGCCAGATGTAATTATTGATTGCGAGAAAGGTGTCGTTTCATTTTCCACCCTTGCAACAGAACCGTTTTCACGAACAAAAACCATATCAAGTGATAAAGGCGTGTTTTGCATCCACATTGAGACTACTGTGGTTTCGCCGAAATCAAACAACATGCCGTGGGTTGGTAGCATGGTTTCACGAAACATTAGCCCCCTGCTGCGTTCTCTTGTATCATCAGCAATTTCGATCGAGAATTTAAACTTACCGCTTCCCGTAATGATTTCCAATGTTTCGACAGGAAACACAGCATTAGGATCTGGTTTGGGTTCAGCTTTTATGCTTGGAGTCAAAAGCATAATAAAAATCACCATAACTGCGCCTATCAAAGCGCGATTGATATTAATTGGTAATTTTACGAGGGGAGCAATTTTATTTAAGAACATTCAAAATCCAATATACGACACACAAGACAATACAGCATCCCTGTTTTATCAAGCACATATATGAATAGTAATTATGTTGTAAGCGTGTTTTTCGTTGAAAACTGAATATGTTAATTAGGCTGGTTAGCTCTATCATTAGTGTCAGGGAATATTTCGGCAGCCATAAGCCCTTTTGGTCCATTCCCAAATCTAACAAGCACATATTGCCCAGGTCTTAGTTCTGTTAGGCCAAATCGACGCAAAGTCTCCATATGCACAAAAATGTCCTCATCACCTCGAGTTACAAATCCATAGCCTTTATTTCGATTAAACCATTTAACCTGAACACGCTCCAGATCGCTATCCGCTTTAACATCGAAGTGAGTTTTACCACCCTCTTTTTGAAGTGGATGAGTAGCTGTTGTATCGTCCATTGAAAGCACGCGAAAAGCTTGATACCCACGATCTTTCGCTACAACTTCACAAACTATTCTCGCGCCTTCAAGTGCTGTTTGAAAGCCATCTCTACGCAAGCATGTTACATGAATTAAAACATCTGATATGTTTTCGTCCGGCACAATAAAGCCAAAGCCTTTAGACACATCAAACCATTTGATGTATCCAGCAATTTCGATCAGCTTTGCTGTTTCCCCGTCAGCAGACTGTTCTCTTTGTGAGACTTCGAAATCCAGGTTGTTCTTTTCCCCCGTCATGACTTACTCTCTTTTACCGCAACTAAAAAAAAATACTGATTCTGTTTCACTATACTAGCACTCATGTTGCGCGAGCCTGCAAGCCAAAAACGTAAAAAAAGCCTTAACACTTGCAACTTTCTGCAAATCCAATATTAAATCCACAGATAAATACATATTAAAGGAAGATATTAGTCCGATGAAATACCTGCATTCAATGGTTAGAATCAATGATTTGGACGAATCAATTGATTTTTATTGTAACAAATTAGGTATGATTGAGGTCTATAGATACGATAGCGAAGGTGGGCGTTTTACTAATATTTTTCTAAGCGCACCTGATGATTTGGCTTCAAATAAAGATCAGGCAAGCACAGATAGATCCCCTTGTCTTGAAATGACATATAATTGGGATAAGGAAGATTATAAAGGTGGGCGTAATTTTGGCCACCTGGCTTTTGCAGTAGATGATATCTACAAAACTTGCTCTGACCTTATGAATAAAAATATCACGATAAACAGACCCCCTCGTGATGGACGTATGGCCTTCATCATCTCCCCAGACGGTATCTCTATTGAGTTACTTCAAAAAGGCGACGCGCTAGTGCCAATAGAACCTTGGATAAGTATGGAAAATATTGGAAAATGGTAACTTTTTTTGCTTCCTGACTTAAAAGGATTTATCAAATCTCAATTATGACTTTTTTCAGCCTTATTTAGTGTCTAGCCATTTGTATGGCGTAAAAAATAATGATAATAGGGTTATATATATTACGGTTTATTAACTATAATTACCGCAAATTGATTTAATCTGGATTGCATATCCCTATTTAGGTTTGCTTTATAGAAAAAAATAATACTGGGGCGAACGAGTAATTTGTATACACACATAGAAAAAAGAGATTTTGATCTGCATAGAGCAACTCAAAATAATTATTCTCATAAATATGTAAAATTACTGGGTAGTTCCATTGCTGCCTTGATTGTATCTGGCTGTGTTTCTCAACAATCAGCTCTTGAATTAAACAACGCTTTATCTACTCAAGTTTCTCAGCAGAACATTGCTCTTAATGGTTCAAATTTAGCGCCAGCTCAAGACGTGAATTTACAAAACAGCACAATTGCTAGCAATATACCTGTTAAAGCACCTCGACCAACAACAAATGTTACTCAACTCGCGACTCAACAAGCGCAACAAATTGCAACGCAACAAGTGCAACAAGTAACACCGCAACCTCAGCAAGTTGTTGCCGTAGCAAATGCATCACCTGTTACACCAAATGTAACGACACCAACGGTCTTACCTTCAGCACCATCCTCTGCAACTCAAGTTGCTGTGCAGCAAGCTAAACCAACTACAGCACTATCGATTGCAGAACCTAGTCTTGCACAACCTGCAGGTAATGTTATTGCACAAGCAGCAAACGCAAAGACTATATCATCGCAACAACAAGTGGCGGTTGCAAAACCGGTGCCTCGCCCTGCTGTTGCAACACAGGCTTCTGCGTCTCAGTCTAGCAATTCCGTTGAAGTAGCCTCGCTTTCCCCAACTGTAGGTGCGGCTAGTGTTGTTGAAGCACCGCAAGCAGCGGCTGTAAAAAAGAAAAGCTTTTTTGAAAAACTGTTTGCGCCAAAAGAATCAGCTCCAAGGCCAGTTAAAAGTGTTAACGCACCAAAAATTAAGCAACCTTCTACACCTGCAAGCCGAATTGCAACTGCAAGCGCTGTCGCGGCTAAGCCAGAAGTAAAAGCTGCCAAGCCTAAAGTTACTAAACCTAAAAAGATTGTTGCAACAGCACGCACAACCCAAAGTGACACAGGTTCGGCACTTCCTGGTGTTAAATCTAACAGTGAAATCTTTGGAATTAAGAATGAACCTGCAAAACCTGCGAAGAAAACCAAGAAGAGTGGCAATACACAAGTTGCCTCTGCAGCATCACTAGGGCGCTTATCTCATAAAGGCCTCCGCTTACAACATTCAAAAGTGCAAGTTGCTTGTTTGAAACCTGGCGTTTTACGCATATTGAAAATGGTTGAGCGTCGCTACGGCAAAAAACCTATCATTACATCGGGCTATCGCAGTCCAAAAGGTAATCGTCGCGCAGGCGGTGCTCGTAATTCGCAGCATATTTTCTGTAAAGCAGTTGATATTCAAGTCCCTGGCGTTTCAAAATGGAAATTAGCAAAATATATCCGCACTCTTCCAGGTCGTGGCGGTGTGGGGACTTATTGCAGAACCAAATCAGTTCATTTCGATATTGGCTCAAAACGCGACTGGCATCACCCTTGCCGCAAATCTTCAAAGCGCAAACGTAAAAAAGCTTAAAGTTTAGGCTAAATTTACCCCCTAAAATTGCTTAGATTTTTGTCTTGTGAAAATAAATTCAAAATTTTTGCAAAAAACGCAAAATACTGCTTGAAGCTTTGCAATTTCGCTTCTATACAACGCTCACACTGATGCTCCCTTCGTCTATCGGTTAGGACGCCAGGTTTTCAACCTGGAAAGAGGGGTTCGATTCCCCTAGGGAGTACCAGTTTTCATTCCCCATCTTTCATTTCCCTTTTTTATAGATGCATAATTCATTGCCAAGTTACTTGACTTGTGGGCTTCTTAGCGCTTTTTGTATGTTTCAATATTATAACTATGAAAGCTGGAATTATGAAATTAGTGCGTTACGGAAAAGCAGGTGCTGAAAAACCTGGTATGATTGATGCAGACGGCAAGCTTCGCGACCTATCAAAGCATATTGATGATATTACGCCTGAAACAATTTCGCAGATTTCAAAATTGAAAAAGCTTGAGGTTAAGAAACTTAAACTCGTTAAAGGCAAACAGCGCTTTGGACCGCCAGTTGGCAACATTGGCAAGTTTATGTGTATTGGTTTGAATTACTCTGACCACGCAGCTGAGACGGGTGCCTCTATTCCTGAGCACCCTCTTTTATTCATGAAGGCTAACTCTGCAATTATTGGTGCGAATGATACAGTTTCTATTCCGCGCAAATCTAAAACTACAGACTGGGAAGTTGAGCTGGGTGTCGTGATTGGGCGTAAAGCTAAATATGTAAGCGAGAAAGATGCGCTTAAATATGTGGCTGGCTATACAATTTGCAATGATGTGTCTGAACGCACATTTCAAAAGCAATTAACAGGTCAGTGGACGAAGGGTAAATCTTGTGACACCTTTGGCCCTACTGGTCCTTGGCTTGTTACACGTGACGAAATTAAAAACCCGCAAAATCTAGACCTTTCACTGGATCTTAATGGGAAACGCATGCAAACAGGCAATACATCTTTAATGATCTTCACTGTTGCAGAGATTATTTCTCATCTATCGCAAATGTTTACACTCCACCCTGGCGATGTGATTTCAACAGGCACTCCTCCAGGTGTTGGTGCTGGAATCAAGCCTAAGCCAAAGTTTTTAAAAGTTGGTGATACAATGGAGCTTCACATCTCAGGGCTTGGCCACCAAAAACAAAAAGTCAAAATGGATAAGTAATTTCTGAGCATTTAAAGCGCCTAACCTTCGTTAGGTTTATTATTCGCTTTTGTTGTAGCAATAGTCTTTATTTGCTGTGTCTGTACATATGACTTGCCAGCTTTTTCAATACGAATTTTAGCTGCTGCAAGTGCATCTTTAGATTCTGCCGTTGTATCAGCATTTAAAAAAACAGATACGACAACTGCTAGTATAGTAAAAATCAGAAGTTCAGTTTTCATAACACTCTCCTTTTGCTTCAATCGCTTGCTTTTTTAAAAATTAAGCAATTGTTAACAAATTGAATGTGCCATTTTTAATATGAATATTATCTGAAAATACAATTCAATTTGATTTCATATGATAATGGACTGCTGTATAGTGTTTTTAAGAAAAAATTTGGATCTTTTAAAAACCATGATAAATTATGTATCTGAAGTAGTGTCTCTACTCACAACCAGTTTTGTTTTTGTAATTGGATTACTGGCCTTGTGGGCTGTTTGTGCTTTCTTCATAGATATCTTACAGACGAATGACCCTGTAAGACGTAACTATCCGCTTGTTGGTCGTTTTCGTCATTTGTTTTCATCTCTTGGTGAGTTTTTTAGGCAATATTTCTTTGCCATGGATAGAGAGGAAATGCCTTTCAACCGCGCTGAGCGGGAGTGGGTAGTTCGCGCATCAAAAGGCAAGAAAAATACTGTAGCTTTCGGCTCTACAAAGAGCTTAAGTATTACTGGTGCACCGATTTTTGTTAACTCGCCTTTTCCACATCTAGATGAAGATGATATTGAAATTCCAACCTTAACAATTGGGCCTAATACACGGATCCCATATGAAGCCACTTCTTTCATAAATATATCTGGTATGAGTTATGGGGCGCTATCACGCCCTGCTGTTAAAGCACTTTCCAAAGGAGCTTTTCGCGCTAATTGCTGGCTTAATACAGGTGAAGGTGGTTTGTCGCCACATCACCTTTCTGGCAATTGTGATATTGTATTTCAGATCGGAACTGCCAAATATGGCGTGCGCAATAAGACCGGTGGATTGAGCGATGACAAGCTGCGCGAAGTAGCGGCAATGCCACAGGTCAAAATGTTTGAACTGAAACTTGCACAAGGCGCGAAACCAGGCAAAGGCGGTATTTTACCTGCCGCAAAGGTCAACAAAGAAATTGCCAAAATCAGAGGGATTGAAGAGAACACAGCTTCAATATCCCCAAACAGACATCCAGAAATTAAATCAAACTCAGAATTGCTTGATATGATTGCTCATATTCGTGAAGTTTCTGGCAAGCCTGTTGGTTTTAAAACCGTAATTGGTTCGCCTGAATGGATGGAAAGTCTGTGCAAAGAAATCAAAAAGCGCGGCGTTGATTCCGCACCTGACTTTATCACGATTGATTCTGGCGATGGTGGTACAGGCGCTTCGCCTATGCCTTTAATGGATAATGTAGGCTTGCTTGTACGTGAATCATTACCAATGGTTGCAAACATTCTTGCTGAACATGGGTTGCGAGATAGAATACGGATTGTTGGATCGGGTAAGTTTATCACCCCCGCAGATGTTGCTTGGGCCTTGTGCGCAGGTGCCGATTTTGTTGTTACAGCACGCGGTGCAATGTTTGCTTTGGGGTGCATTCAAGCAATGAAGTGTAACAAGAACACTTGCCCTACCGGTATTACAACGCACGACCCACGCTTCCAACGCGGTATTGTTCCAAAAGAAAAAGGCGAACGTGTTGCAAGTTACATCAAAAATTTAGTGCACGAAGTCGATACGATCGCAAACTCATGTGGTGTTCTTGAGCCAAGAGGCTTGCGACGTCATCATGTACGCATGGTGCAGGACAATGGTCAAACAATAGCTCTTAGCGATTTACACCCATGGCCTAAAGGAAAAGCGCCTAAAGAGGCTGATTACACTAACGCTATCAAAAAGGTTATGGCTGCGGAGTAAGGCGTCTCGTATCTGATTAATATTTGATATCTTGTATTGCACTCTTGAATTGCTCTCTAAACCATTTATGCGATAGCTTATCGTTATTGCGCTTATGCCAACACAAACTAAAACTATTTTTTGGCAATTCAAATGGTAGGTCTTGAACAACAAGATCAGCAGCTCCAACTAAAGGAGTAATCGTTGATAATGGCATACTTAGAATCATTTGAGTATTTTTAAGAGACATTACAGAGGCAACAAAGTTTGGACTTTTTTTTCAAAAGCCTTCGTTTGCGACCTATTTTTTTTTAATGCGACATCGATTGGTATTGGCCCTAACCCACTATGTAAAACAGCATGGGGGTATGATAGATAATCTTCTAATGTAATAGTTTTCTTTGCCAATGGATGATGTTTATCAACCACACATACGATTTTATCTTCTTATAAATGCTCTACCGTGAAGCTATTAGGGTATTTTTTTGAAGTTGCTCCAAATGTGATATCGACATCGCCACTTAGCAATTCTTTATCCGTATTAGTAGTTCTTGCTTCAATTAAAATTGTCGAATTTGGCGCTTTTTCATTTATCCGTTGCATAAAAGAGCTGCCAATCATCATTTCTGCATAATCCAGAATACTGACAGTAAACTCTTCTTTTGTGATAGCAGGATTGAACCTCTGCGGAGCAATTACATTCTGTATGTCGTTTAAAATATTTTGCACTGGTTCAGCCAACCCTTGGCATAATCCGTTAATTCGTATCCAGTTTTCATCCGCACTAAGATCGGATCATTAAATGTGCCCCTAATTCTGACTAGAGATTTACTCATTGCACTTTAGCTAATATTTAATTTTTGGCAGCATTTGTAATATGCCGCTCTTCAATTAGCGTATTCAGTATAACGAGTAGATTGAGATCAGCTGAGCGTAAATTCTATTTGGTCATAATGATTATGAATAATATGAATTAGAAGCTGTAAGCTATAAATTAAACGCACATAAAATGATGTATTTATAAAAACTATAAAATACCAGACGGCAAACTAAGCTTTTACCCCCGTCTCCTAATAAATGTTTTAGTTTGCCGCCACATCCAATAGTCTTAGTTGCACGCGCCTTGATCCTTGCCAGAAATCTGCACTCAGCGTTCCTGCAAGGTGTAGTGGGCGTCCTTGGGTGTTGAGTAACAGCTGTCCCATTTCTGTCTCTGCCGCTCTAAAGGCTATTCCGCGCAATTGAGCACCATCCCCAGCTGATGCGGAAAATGATACGTGATCTGCACCAACCACTTTTGCAAAACGTATTTGATGTGCGGGAAAAGCAAAAATGGGTTGTGAGTGGCCTTGTCCGTAAGGACCAGCTTTTTCCAGCATATCAAAGAGATCCAGCGTTACACTTCTGGCAGTTAATGCACCGTCTATTTTTAAGGTTTGGTTCTGGCGGGTTTCACCAACGGCCTTTGCTAGTCTTGTCTCCAGAAAACCACGTAAATCACCAAGCTTATCTTTAGCAACCGTTAGTCCAGCAGCCATTGCATGACCACCACCTTTTTCTAAGATACCTGCATCGACTGCTGCGCGAACAGCTTCCCCTAAATCCACACCTGCAACAGAGCGGCCTGATCCAGAGCCTTTTCCATTTCTGTCAAAGGTAATTGCAAAAGCTGGTCTTTTAAAGCGGTCTTTCAAACGCGAGGCGAGCAAACCGACAATTCCTGGGTGCCATTGATCACTGGCAGTTACCATGATTGCAGGCCCTTCCCCATCACGCATTTCAGCTTCTGCTTCTGCAATTGCTTGTTCAAGCATAATTTTCTCAGCTGCTTGCCGTTGCTTATTTAAATCTTCTAATTGTTGAGCAATCTCTTCTGCCAGTATGTCATCATCGGTTGTCATTAAACGTGACCCAAGTGCTGCATCCCCAATGCGACCACCTGCATTTATTCTTGGCCCTAATACAAACCCTAGGTGATATGGTCGTGGTGGTCCATCCAATCGCCCTACTCGCATTAGTGCACGAAGACCGATGTTCTTTTGTTGGCTCATAACCTGAAGGCCTTTAACGACAAAAGCACGATTTAAGCCTTTTAATGGCACCACATCACAGACCGTTGCTAAAGCTGCAAGATCAAGCCAAGAAAGCAGGTCAGGTGCTTTGAACGTATCATTATAAAGCCCTCTAGAGCGCAGTTCTCTCACGCTTGCAACTAAGGTCATAAACACAACACCTGCAGCACACAGATGCCCAAGACCAGATAAATCATCTTGGCGGTTTGGATTAACAAGCGCCACACACTTAGGCTTCTCGTCACCCATTTGGTGGTGATCTAATACGATAACATCTGTGTTGTTTTTTGCAGCTTCTTCAAGAGCCTCAAAACTGGTTGCGCCACAATCAACAGTAATAATGAGCTTTGCGCCGTTTTCAATAAGCGTGTTTATTGCATCCGGATTTGGGCCATAACCTTCGAAGATACGATCTGGAATGTAAATCTCGTTTTCAATTCCGTGGTGGCTTAGAAACTTTGCCATTAAAGCAGAAGAGCTTGCGCCATCAACATCATAATCACCAAAGATTGCAACTTGCTGATTACCCTGAATAGCATCACAAATACGAGTTGTAGCTGCTTGCATATCTGTGAGCACATTTGGGTCTGGCATCAAGTCACGTATGCTAGGTGCAAGAAATGCTGATGCATCTTCTAGCACCACACCACGCCCCGCCATTACACGCCCTATAAGCTCTGGAATACCCAGTGTCTGCGAAATTGCTAGCGCAGTATTACGTGACTTATTATCCAACCGTTCTACCCAACGTTGGTTAGAAGCAGAGGACGTTACATCAAGGAAGGCGCGATCATCAGACATCCCTCAGAACTATCAGATATGATTTTTGAAGCAAGTAATCACTCACTTAAACTTGTTCAGATTCCAAAGGTTTTGAATTGAAAGAAATTCTAATACTGCAATTGTGAAATTATGAATATTCAAAACAAATCTTTTTATCTATCGCCAGAAGAAATAGAAAATTTCAAACCTGCTGGATTAACACCAGAATTTCCAAATGATCCTGCAAAACCACTGCGTGATGGCATGCAGAAATATGATATATTTGCACCAGAGCAATTAGCAGGGCGAACATTTCCAATTGCTTGCATTGCGCTTGAAATAACACAACGTTGTAATCTTGATTGCACGTTATGTTATCTTTCGGATTTAGCTGAAACTGTAAAAGATGTTCCATTATTTGAACTTGAACGTCGCATAGAAATGATCCATGCGCATTATGGTGATAATACAAATATTCAAATTACGGGTGGCGATCCTACGCTTCGTTCAATTCCTGACTTAGTAAAAATTGTTGAGCTGATTAAAGCGCGTAATATGCGATCTGCGCTTTTTACAAATGGTATAAAAGCCAGTCATGAAATGCTGGAAGCAATGTCGAATGCTGGGTTAAATGATGTTGTCTTTCATGTTGATCTGACACAAGAGCGCAAAGGATATAAAAGCGAAGAGCAGTTAAATGAAATTCGACTTGAGTATATCAAGTGTGCCAAAGACCTACCGCTTAGGGTGATGTTTAATACGACAGTTTTTGAAGATAATTTTCATGAAATTCCAATGTTGGTTTCATTCTTTTCTGACAACGCACACAGCATTGATTTATCCTCGTTTCAATTACAAGCAGATACAGGACGTGGTGTATTACGTGAGCGAGATGCTGCACTTATTACGCAAGAATCTGTCATGCAACAATTGCGCGATGGCACTGGCTTGGAACTTAATTATGATTATCCGCTGATTGGGCATTCCAATTGCAACAAATACACAAGCATTATGACATCTGGAAATATTCGTACGACTCTTTTTGATGATCGAAAATTCTTTAACAAGCTTTTTTCAGTGCTTGCTTCTGTCGGTGATAATTGGGCAGATCCAAGCATTGTCATTCGTCGTGCTATTGTAAGCGCACTTACCTCTCCTTCGCTACTTTGGGGTGGTATGAAGTTTTGGTCAAAGAAATTTTGGGCTTTAAAAAGTGGCATTCTAAGAGGCAATGGCGTTCATCGTATTAACTTCTTTATTCATAATTTTATGGATGCAGAAAAGTTAGAATGTGAACGCTGTGAAACTTGTGTCTTTATGGTGGCAACTGCTGATGGCCCGCTTTCCATGTGCGTTCATAACGCAAAGCGTGATCAGATGATTTCTAAACCAGCACGAGATAGCAATGGCAAAATTACATGGAATCCATTGCCTCCAAAATTGGATAAAAAAAATCTGCCCCTCAAAAAACTGAAAGGCAGATTACGTGATGTAGCAGATAAGAAAAGGAAGGCTAAACCTTCGTAAAAAACTATTAGCTTGTAGAAGCTTTCTTTTTCTTCTTCTTAGCTGTCTTTTTCTTCTTTGTTTTTGTCTTTTTCTTAGTTGTCTTTTTAGCTTCTTTTTTGGTGTCAGTTGTTTTTGACTTAGAAGCTGTTTTAGACGTCTCTTTTTTAGCTGTGTCTTTTTTCTTAGCTGTTTTCTTCTTTGCAGCTTTCTTTGTATCAGTATCAGTTTTCTTAGCTGTCGATTTTGAAGTACTCGAAGAAGTATCTGTTGATGCGGTGCTTGATGAAGAACCAGTAGATGTTGAAGTTGTATTTGATGAAGAGCCTGAAGAGGTTGAAGCTTGTGTCGTTGTTGCTTTCTTAGCTGGCTTCTTCTTAGCGGTTGATTGCTTTGCAGCACCACCACCTGGTTTTGCACGACAGAATGCTTTTACATTTGCACCATTAGAGCGCACATGTGCCGCAACATAAGAACATTGCTCAGTCGCTTCACAGACACCTTGTGTCATACCTTTACAAATCGATTGAGCATTTGCACTTCTTGCTAGCCCTAAAGATGCGGCAAACATCATAGATGTTGTAAAAAGAACTGCAGAAATAAATGATATAAATTTAGCCATGGGGCACCCCTAAATGATTGATTCACACGCTTATAACACAAAACTTACCTTAGGGAAGTGTTATGTCTTATTATTCAATTAAAAAAGCCTCACTAATCAGCGAGGCTTTATTAATTGATTCTTGCTTAGTAGTTTAAGCGCCAAACTTACTTGTATCTTGGTGACGCGCTTTGATTTCGCGTACTGTACCTGTGGCAGAGCGCATCACAACCGTATGTGTGTGAATTTCACCTTTGCCAAATTTAACACCATCAAGCATGTTGCCATCGGTTACACCAGATGCAGCGAATAGTACGTCGCCTTTTGCCATCTCGGTCATATCGTAGATTTTATTTGGATCTTCAACACCCATGGTTTTTGCACGCGCAACTTTTTCAGGTGTGTCTAAAATCAAGCGGCCTTGCATTTGTCCACCAATACAACGAAGTGCAGCAGCGGCAAGAACCCCTTCTGGTGCGCCACCCGTTCCAAAGTAAATATCAACGCCCGTTTCTTCTGAGTCTGTAGTATGAATAACGCCAGCAACATCGCCGTCACCAATTAACAAGATTGCAGCGCCAACGGATCTGACTTCTTCAATAATTTTTGCATGACGTTGGCGGTCTAGAACACAAGCGGTTAGTTGATTTACTTCACAACCCTTTGCCGCAGCTAACGCCTTCAGGTTTTCTGTAATTGATTTATCAAGGCTAATTAAACCATCAGGATAGCCTGGGCCAATTGCGATCTTATCCATATAGACGTCTGGTGCATACAAAAGACTTCCGCCTTCTGCCAATGCAATTACGGCTAATGAGTTAGGTTGGTTTTTTGCACAAATCGTGGTGCCTTCTAGGGGATCAAGTGCGATATCAACTTTAGGGCCCTTTTTAGTTCCAACTTCTTCACCAATAAAAAGCATAGGCGCTTCATCGCGCTCACCTTCACCAATTACTACCGTTCCATCTATTGGCAGCTTGTTTAATTCTGTGCGCATGGCATCAACAGCAACCTGATCAGCTGCTTTTTCATCACCTTGACCGCGAAGCCTCGCTGCTGCAACGGCCGCAGCCTCTGTTACGCGAGCAAGTTCAAGTGTTAAGATACGATCTAATGTTGCAGATGTAGATTTTGTCATTGGGTAGCCCCTATTTTTCTATTCTTATCATCTGCGCTTGGGTTGCTAAGTAATCATCCTTGGCAATTGTCTCAAGTGCTTCTCGCACGGCAGATTCTGTTGTTGCGTGAGTAATAAGTATTATTGTTTTATCAGCATTTGAATCATCATCACTCGTTGCATGCTGGACAATAGATTCAAGTGAAATTTTATGAGTAGCCATAGCTGTAGAAATAGCAGCAAAGACACCAGCATGATCTTTAACTGTCATGCGAATAAAATAGCCGCCTTCATGGCTTTGCATTTTTGCTTTTTTATAAGGAACAAGCTCATTTGCTGGTTTACCTAACACAGGTACTTTTTGCTCACCTACAATACATTTTGCAATGTCAGCTATGTCACCCGCTACGGCAGAAGCCGTTGCGTCCCCTCCAGCGCCTGGACCAGACATAACAAGATTACCAACGATATCAGCATCAATCGCAACTGCATTCGTTACACCTGAAATTTGTGCGATAGCACTATCAAGCGGCACCATTGTTGGATGAACACGTTGTTCAATACCTGTTTCAGTTTTTGCAGCAACGCCTAATAATTTAATGCGATAGCCTAAGCTTTTTGCAGCCTGAATATCTTCAGTTGTTATGCTTGAGATGCCTTCAACATAAATTTCATCAGCGGCAATTTGAGTTCCAAATGCAAGCGATGTCAAAATAGCTAGTTTATGCGCTGTATCAAAACCCTCAACATCAAAAGTAGGGTCTGCTTCTGCATAGCCCAGCGCTTGTGCATCAGCCAAACAATCTGCGTAAGAAATACCTTCACGCTCCATGCGCGTTAGCATGTAATTACAAGTGCCATTCATAATACCATAAACACGCAGAACATTATTCGCCGTTAAAGTTTCACGCATGGTTTTGATAATAGGTATGCCGCCAGCAACTGCTGCTTCAAAGTTTAGCAAGACGCCATTGGCTTCTGCTTCTTTAGCAAGTTCCAAGCCATGTTTTGCGAGCATCGCTTTATTGGCGGTTACAACATGCTTTCCACCAGCCAGCGCAACGCGGGACGCTTCTAATGCTACCCCTTCTTCACCACCAATAAGCTCGACAAAAACATCAATATCATCGGATGCAGCCATTGCATCTGCGGAATCAAACCAAGTGTAGCTCGAAAGGTCTACCCCACGGTCTCTTGATTTATCTCGCGCATTAACTGCTGTAATGACAATGTCCCTACCGCAACGATCTCGTATAATTGTTGCGTTATTATTTAGAACATTAATTAAAGCGACACCTACAGTGCCAAGTCCGGCAATTCCTAGCCTGAGCGGATGGTTGCTCATTAAAATTTTCCGTAATTGCTTTGATTTCGGGTTGAAATTACAGGTTACTGAATACTAGCCCTGTATCTTGTGTTCTTTTGCAATGTTTAAGCATCACTTGCAAGGCCAGTTAGACTTTATTTGCATACAAATTTCGCATGAAAGTATTAGTTTTTGATCTGTTTAACTGCATTACCGTAATGGGATTGGGCTTTTTTCTGCAATTCACGGATAGATCGTTGTTTCTCTGCTAGCTCCGCATCTGTAGCAACCGCTTCATTTTGCGATGCAGTATTTTGAAGTTCAGCAATTTTTCTAGCTTGCTCTTGCTTAGTTAAAGGTGTGTTTGGGCCATTTGCCTCAGCAAAAGGATTAGTTTTTACACCACTTCCTTCTTGTGCGGCTTTTTCACGTATTTCAGCAATTGCTTGCTCACGTTGAACAGGGTCATATTTAACGGGCTTTTCTGCAGCAAGTGGTTTTGGTGATGTATCAACTTCTGAAAGCGTATCAGAAACACAGGCAGAAAGAATTACACCAGCAAATAGCAATGCAACTTTCTTTGTTATGTTATATTCAATTTTCTGTGCCATTTTTTGTCTACGTCCTAAAAGCATAAAACCTTATTGCATCACGCCTATTAAACTTTGCCCATTGAACCTTGCATGAATGAGTCGGGTTACTATTTTATGAACAAGCTTTTTTACAAATAATTTATCACTCGTTTAAATCTATCAAGAGAATATGGTTTATCTAGGGTAGTACGGGTTTGCAGAATCAGAAATGAACATAAAGCAAACCCATCTGCGAAAGCGCCAAACTTCATGCAAACTAAAGTTTCTGACAAATTTTCTGTTTTGAAAGACGTCTTTGGCTATGAAAAATTTCGCCCTGGCCAAGAGCGTGTAGTAGATTGTTTGCTTAATGGAATTTCTGTCCTTGCAGTTATGCCAACTGGTGCAGGTAAGTCACTTTGCTTTCAAGTGCCAGCACTGGTCAAGGATGGATTGACGATTGTTGTCTCTCCACTTGTTGCTCTTATGCAAGATCAGGTTTCTGCGCTTAAGCTTGCAGGTGTTTCTGCGGATGCCATTCATTCAAATCAGGATCGTCAAGCAAACATCGATGTTTGGCAACGTGTAGCAAATGGTGACATCAAAATTTTATACCTAGCACCTGAGCGGTTAATGACCGAACGGATGTTAAATGCACTTTCGCGCTTAACCGTTTCAATGGTTGCAATTGATGAAGCGCATTGTCTTTCGCAATGGGGGCCTGCTTTTCGACCAGACTATGCAGAGCTTGGCAAGCTAGTAAACTATTTTCCAAACGTTCCAATTGCCGCCATGACAGCGACCGCGGATGAAGCAACAAGGCGCGACATTGAAATTCAACTCTTTGCTAATAAACATGAAACATTTGTTTCTGGTTTTGATCGCCCTAACCTCACCTTGAATGTATCGATGAAAAGCAGTTGGAAAAACCAACTTATTGATTACGTTCAATCGCGCAAAGGTGTGAGTGGTATTATCTATTGCCTATCACGCAAGAAAACTGAAGAAGTGGCAAATATTTTAAACGATGAAGGCATAAATGCAGTTGCTTATCATGCGGGTCTTTCATCTGAAGAGCGCACTGAGCGACAAAATCGATTTGTAACTGAACCTGATCTTGTTGTTGCAGCGACTGTGGCCTTTGGTATGGGCATTGATAAGCCTGACGTTCGGTATGTTTTTCACACAGACCTCCCCTCCTCTATAGAAGCGTATTATCAAGAAATTGGTCGAGCTGGGCGTGACGGCAAAGAGGCTGATGTGCACATGCTTTATGGCGCAGGTGACATTCGCCTTCGAAATCAATTTATCGAGCAAGAAACTGCTTCAAGTGAAGACCATAAGCGCCGCGAAGTTTCTCGTCTCAATAGTTTAATCACTTTTGCCGAAGCTTCTTCTTGCCGTCGTCAAACGCTGCTTAGTTACTTTGGCGAAGAAACAAAGCCGTGCAAGAACTGTGATAATTGCATCAATCCTGTTGATATGAAAGACGGTACAGAACGTGCTCATATGGTCTTTGATGCAGTCTATGAAACGGGTGAGCGTTATGGGCAGTCGCATATTATTGACGTGCTCATAGGCAAGGAAACTGAAAAGCTGTTAAAAGCCAAACATGATGAAATCAGTTCTTTTGGTCAAGGCTCCGACATTGCTAGAGGTGAATGGCAAAGCTTAATTCGCCAGATGGTTTCGCAAGGATTGCTAGAGGTAGATATTGCAGGTTACTCTGGTCTTTTATTCACAAAACAAGGGCAAGAGTTTCAACGCACCAACGCTACGTTTAGTTATCGTGATGATGTTGTTATTTCAAAGCAACAAAAAGCATCGCGCAAAAAATCCAAAAGCAATACGCCTACAATTGATTTGTCTGATCGCGATAGTAAGCTTCTGGCTGAACTTAAAAAGAAGCGGCTGGAACTTGCAAAAGAACGTGGTGTTCCTGCCTATGTGATTTTTCCAGATAAAACGCTTGAAGATATGGCACAAAGACGCCCCGCAACGCTTGAAGCATTTGAGCGTGTGCGCGGTGTGGGGCAAAGTAAGCTAAAAAAATTCGGTGAAATTTTTATTGCTGTGATTGAGAAATAGACGCTTACAATTTTATAACAACCAAAGTCGATAATTGGTTTTATCTTTCAATAAATGCAAGCTTTTAAGATCATACTCGCTTGCTCTTAAATCGACATCATTAGAAAAACAACTCACCGCCAGCCTATAAAATCACATCCCCTGCATCAAAGTCAGCCAATGTTAGGTTGTCGACGAAGA
>CAZXZQ010000020.1:0-17693 GCA_964645215.1 uncultured Rhizobiaceae bacterium
TAAATATTTTTTGATTTTTGGTCATTTTCAACCATAATTTGACCGTGATAAATGTCTAAATTGTAACGAATTTAGTAATTCGTTAAGCATAATTATCCTACAGCTTAATATACATGTAATCGCTGATTCTCGCCATTCGGCTGGATGAACAGGCTAAGGTAAGATGTCACAAGCTCATACAGATCGTCTACAACGTGAATCTAATCAAAAGATTGGCGTTAACAATGAGCCTGCTTTTGAGATAATGGACCTGTTTTATGCGTTGTTCAGGTGGCGATGGTTTATTATATTTTTCACAATTATATCTGCAATTCTATCCTTCTTGGCTACAAGCGCTCGTGATCTTGAATATCAGGCTGTTGTAAGTATTTTGATCAATCCATTAGGGATTAATGTGATTGAGGGGGATATTAACACCAGAACAGAATCTCCAGATGTGAACATAGCTTTGATTGAGAGCCAGATGCGGATCATGGAATCGCGTCCTGTTATCCGCCAGACCATTATGAATTTGCGTGACCCAAACTGGGAAGGTTCAGACGCTGTAGTAGACCTTTTAGAGGACCCAGAATTGAACGGTAAAGGGCAACGCGGACTGAAGTCAAAGTTACTGGATTTAATTGGCGTAAGTGAAAAAGAAAATGATAAAGATACGATACTGAGTGTCATTTCTACTATGCGCGGCCAAATTGCCGTGTACCGACCGCAGCTGGGTTATGTTGTTGAGCTAAATTATCAAAGTGATAATGGAAGAAAGTCAGCAATCATTGCGAATGCGATCGCTCAAACGTATTTGGAACTTGAAAGCGCATCAAATGCAAATCAAGCAGAAGACGCAGCAAAAGCACTAGACGACCAGTTGAACAAACTACGCGAAGATCTCAACATTGCTGAAACTGCAGTTGAAGACCATAAGCGTGACAAGGGAATAGTTTCGGCTGCAGGTGGTCTGGCAAACGAACTTGAATTCACGCAAGTGCAGCAAGATTTAATTGAGGCAAGAAATAAAGCTGCTGCGGCTAAGATTACACTTGAGAGTGTTAATGCACTTAAAGAAAGCGGCACACTTCCACAAAATTTGCCAGAAGCCATTAGGTCTAGCTCTATTGCTAATTTACGAACACAGCTCTCGCAGGCAAAACAAAGACAAATAACATTATCGGCTCAATATTTGCCAACTCACCCAATTATGCGTGCAGCAGAATTAGCAGTTGAAGATGCACAAAACTCAGTTCAAACTGAAATTGCCCTTATCGCAGAGGCCGCACAGCTTGAATATAACAATGCGCTTCGAGGGCAAAATGAACTAACTCAAGCGGTCAGTGAACTTACCAACGATTCTTTTAGAACGAATGATGATCTGATTGAACTGCGTAATTTGCAGCGTGACGCTGAAGTGAAGAAAACGCTTTATGAATCATTCCTTTTACGTGCCGGAGAACTAGGGCAACAAGCACAAGTAGAAACCGACGAAGCTAAAATTGTTTCTCCAGCATCCCCACCACAAGATCCAATTGACTTACCAGGCGTCATTTTAATGGCGGGCGGAACTATATTTGGTTTTATTATGGCATGTGCAATCGTGTTGATTGGTACCGGTGTTGCAACGCTTAGTCGTTCAGTATCAGATTATGATGACAGACAATCGACAAGAAGAGCTTCAACTACCTCGCCTAAGGTTGTTGACCGCAATAAGTCGCGTGCGAGCAAACAGGACAAAGTTAAAAACACGAAGACTACTCGATCACTTTTGAGCAATATTTTCAGCCCTGCTGATGATTTAGAGGATGACCGCAAGAGATCAGATAAATCAAAGCGAAACAAAGGTACGAGTGAAAAGTTAGGTAAATCTAAAAAGAAAAAACCAAGCCGGTCCCTTAATTTGCCAGTGCTGCATTCTTTAGAAATTGACCGTGGTTATATGATTGCTCAAACAATTCCATTCTTGGATGAAGATGCTGCGGGAGATAAAATTTCAGCTCTTGTAGAAGAAATTCTCTCTTTCAGTGCAGGCACAAGAACGCGCATCGTTATGGTGACAGGCATTCAAGACGCTCACGGGAAATCTACACTTGCCGCTAATTTTGCATTAGCAGCATATCAACTTGGTCATGAATCTCTGCTCATCGGAATGGATAGCGAGAATAAAGATGCACTTTATGATTTTGCAAATATTGTGAGCCATGAGATGAGCACTGCATCCAACTCAAAAGTTGCTGGTGGTAATAACAGTGTTCAATTCTCCGATGGTGGGTTCAACCATTTCGGCATTAAGCACATGGATAAAGAAAATACGTTCCAGGCGAATGTGGAGCTTATGAAATTAAAAGAGCATCTTGCCAATAATACGAAGCGTTACGATATTGCGTTTATTGATGGGCCTATGCTCGATGATAATAATCAATTGGAAAATGTGTCTGAATTGGTTGATGAAGTAATTATCTCAATGCCAAAGAAAGCAGCCGGCAAAGTGAAATCGGGAATATTTGCAAGGCTTGGCTCTAGAAGCAAACGCATTCGCGGGCTGATAACTACCCAATATTATACCGGTTAAATCAATCTACTCTGCTTCATATTCCCACATGCTTGAAAATAGTATGTAGAAGAGCATGAACGTCGCAATATAGTTATGATGGAAAATCGCAAACTCCATATATGAGCCGATGCAGAAGCCGCATAAAATCATGCCTAAGCAAATTCTGGAGGCCGCATCGATCGATTGGTTGCCCAATACAGTCCCTGCCCACATAGCTGAACCAATCATTACCGCAACACCAACAAGGCCAAGTGAGACAACAATATCTATGAAAGAATTGTGGAAATTGTCTGCATGCCAATAGCGGAAACGCTCCCATAATCCCCAGACAGGCGAGTAGGGGTCTGTGTCATAAAATGCGTAATAACCATGTCCGATGAATGGATAATCGGGGAAACGCTCAAAGGCTACCTCCCATAAGAACGAACGGCCTGTAAAAGTTGCATCACGCCCGATGGCGCTCAAATCTAACCCACTCACAAATGGGAAGGCCGGCATAAGACAGGCAAAAAACAATACCATAAAGAAAAGCACCGGTGGCCAGGATTTGAGTTTCGGGCTAAGCATCATTGCGGGAATGGATAGAAATATCAAAATGAGTAGTGCTGTTGCTGAGTTTGATAAAACAACAGCAATCGGGCCTACAAGAAGGACGAACCATCGAGCTTTTGGGTTTACGCCCAAGTGATGTGCGTTAATTGCCAGAATGGTAAGCGTAGAAAAGACAATGCCTGCAAAATTCTTACTCGCCATCACACCGGTAAATTCAAGGTCGAGTAGCCAGCCACCACCCCATCTGTCAACGCCTGCATGCGGTGAACCAGAGAGGAGCAGGTAAAACGAGCAAATGAATATGACAACGCCAAGATAGAAGAATAACCGCAAAAATTGCCGTGGCGTGAACATGGCTGAGGTCACATAGGCTGCCATTACCAAGTAGCTGAACAGAATAGCTGGCACCATTGTTGTGCCGGGACTAACCGACCAGAAGATAGAGCCAAGTACAAAGGAGCAATAGGAAACTGCGATGATAAAAGGCAGTTTGATACCATTTCTGATAATATGGGAAATGGTGAGAATGCCGAACAGTCCAAGCTGCACACCAAAGTTCAATAGATATGCTGGATTGTTCCTGGCAGTAGGTTTAGCAGCTAGGCCATCTTCTATGCCATCTGCAAATAAAAACTGAAATGCATGGGAAGAGAAGCATAAAACCATGATGACGCAAACATAGGCGAGAGCGCGGTTCCAGCTTATTTTTTTATCATCTTCATCAGGTGTGTAAGCGTCAGCAACAGCGTTGGGATATGCATGTTGGTAAGTCATCATACATCCTTTACGCCGACGGCTTTTTTCATGCCATTTGCTAAGTTCTGTGCCATGTTTTCGGCTGTGTAGAGCTCTGCACTTTCTCGGCACCCATTGATGAGTTTGCTGTATATTGTTTGATCATTAAATACATCACAAACAGCATTCGCATATGTTTCTGTTTTGCCATCATCATCAACCATAATGCCATTAACATTATGCGTGAGATAATCGACCTCAGGGCTATGGTATTGGTACTTTGTGGTGATAAGCGGGCATTCCCCTACAAAACTATCAATCACTGCGAGGCCGACTAGGCCCGGCATTAGAAAGACTTTTGATGCTTTGAGCGCAAGTGCAATGTCTTTTCCAAACATCGCACCTGGCGCATGTATGAAGTCATATTTTTCCGCATAGTCTTGCGCGATATGCGCATGGCTGCCAGAGCCAATTAATAGCAACTCAAAATCCGCAACCTGCTCGCGAATTTTAATGGCCGCTTCACAGAGAAACTCCAACCGTTTTTCCTCATACATGCCGCCGATGAAGAGGCCAATATTTTTACCCTTTACTTCAACACGTTTGCGGAAAGCAGTAAGTTCTTTTGCTGTGATGCTTTCCAGTTCACCGCTTAGTGTATTCGTATCAATGGAATTTCGAAACGGTGTAATTTTTTCCGCAGGATACCCAATTGATTTGAGATAATTTCCAACACCATCCGTATAGGCAAACCACCAGTCTACTTTTGTGGCGCAGAACTTTTTCCAACGTTCAAAGAAACCATTTGGATTAGTTGCTTGATGTCCGTAACCGTGGCCAAAAAAAGCGAGTTTCTGTCCGGTAAACAGGAAGCGAAAATACATGGCATAATTCATCAGCAGTTTATTTTCCTGACTGACAATCACCAAGTCGCTCTCTTTGATTGCATTGTAAGCGTATTGATAATGCGCGGGCGAAGAGCCCATCTCGAAACTTTTTACTGGAACCTTTTTAGCCCAAGGAAGTTCTTTTGTATCTTTCTTTGCAACATCACTACCAATAGGATCACTGTAGATGAGTTCGTATTCGATATTGTCTTGCGCCAAAAGTTCGCGCACGCGCTCATGCACGGTAATGCGGTAATGGCTCAAGATAAGGGTGAGGAAGGTCACTTTTTTACGTTCAGCCATATCACTTTCCCTCCACTGGTTCAGTAAGGGTGGCTGAGGCATTCGCCGCATGATGTTGCATGGCTGCAATCGCCATTGTGAAGAGCAACACACTTTGCGCGATAATCATACAGTAAACAGCGCCTTCAAGGCCAAACTGGTTGAGCAGCGGATAGATACAAGCAATCGCCACGGCAGAACTTATGAAGAAGCATTTGAATATCGTTTTAATGTCTTCAACCGCGCGGAGATATTGCATAAACATGCTACGTATGAGAGCGATTAGATAGACAATCGAGAAGAGGCGAAGAAGGTGAGCGTACTCGCCATACTCCGCACCGAAAATGAATGTGAGAACTTCAAAGGCGAAAAAATCAAGAAATAAGATAATCACCAACGAGACGCCGCCAACAACAATGAATTGTTGAAGGAGATAGTTCTTTAGTGCGGACGCTTTACCTGTTCGCATGTGTTCTGCTGCCGTGCGTGGCAGAAAGTTCTCTAGCGATAAGACCAACACATGCGTGATGCCGAGAAGATACTGTCCTGAACGCAGTGCGCCAATGCCCGCGTCCCCAATCTCAATACCCACAATTGTCCAAAGTGCCTGTTCCTGAAAAATCGAAACGAGCATTGTAAGAAAGAACCAGCTCGACATCGGCCAATGACGATAGAGAATTGCCGAGATCATTTTAATATCAAAATGAATATGAAGATATTTCCACGCAGCAATCAGGATTGGCAGCAGTGAGGAAATGCCCAAAATAGTAAGCAATAATGCGACACTCGGTGCCATCCCATAGGCCCATGCACCAAGCGCCAACAAAACGACACTTGCCGGGCGAATGGCTTCAAGCAATATGCCGTGCACATATTTTTGCCGTGCAAACAGAACGCGCCGAGAAATGATTTGCAGGTTCTGTGTGAAGGTAAAGAAGAGTGCCGCGAGCAATAAATCGGGTGGCGCTGGTTCACCTTTTGAAAAGAAGTAAATCCAGAGGAACAACATCATCACCACGGCGCTTACAAAAGACGTGAAGGTCGCGATAGAAAACAAATTGCCATAATAAAATTTCGACATTCTCGGCTTGGAGCCGGTAATCGTCATCATCGGTACGGTGAGAAGGTCCCCTTCGATCACGACTAGCATTTGCGAAATCATGAAGATGAGAGAGAAGAGACCAAATTCTGAAATGCCTAAAAGTCGCGCGGCTATGATGCCAACAGCAAAGCTGAAGCCGCTCACCAATACCTGATTGGCAAGGGAATGCCCCATGCCGCCATCAAGAATTTTTAGAGCGCGGCGTATCATCCGACGACACTTCGACCAAAAATAGATCCATAAAGCCTGCCATCAATGGTCAGGTTTTTTAGGTTCTCGTTTAAGGATAATTCAAATTTCCAACCTGTTCGATGCAATTCGAATGGGTCATGCTTTTTAGTATAAAGCTGTCCAGAAATACCTGTTGCAATGGTCTTGAACCCAAGTCCTATACAATAAGCTTGAAGCTCTTTTGAAAAGTCTCGACGCATGCCAAATGGAAATGAAAAATCTGTAACTTTTTGATCAATCAATCGTTCAAGAACTTCTCTTGAATATGATATTTCACGATCCCAATTTTCCTGAGGCAAGGATGCAAGATGTGGGTGACGATGTGTATGACAACCAACCGTATGGCCACGAGCGACAATCTCCCGCAACTGTTCAACTGTTAAAGTATGCTTATCTTCTGGTTGTTTGATCGTGCGCATAAATTCAGTGCGCTCTGCCTGTGATGAGCGATCTCGAAAAACACCACTGTTGACGTAAAACGTAGAGGTTATGCCAAGCTTATCCATCATATCAAGCGACTGATACCAGTCTTCAAAATTATCATCAAAGGAGATGAAAAGACGTTTGTCAGGGCCATCATCACCTACATAGGTTTGGGCATCGACGGTTACATATCCCATGTCGAGCAATGCTTTTACACCAGCAAAAAATTGCTCGTGATAGCTTCCAGGTAATTCATGAAAATAAATAGCAACGCGGTCCGGTAATTCACGTTTGCGAAAAACCATATGCAATTGACGAAGGGCGCTGAGAATAAACTGCTTCATGATGCTACTCTCTTGGATGTTTTATTCATTACAGGCGCTTCAATTGGAATTTCTCCAGATACATTGGAAAGCATGTTTAAAACATTGGTGCGGAACTTTTCCTCGCTATACATTTCAAGGAAGTGCGCACGGATATGTTTAGCATCCGCTTTAAGTGATTTAGGGTCTTTTCTATAGGCTGCAATAATATCTGCTGCAGCTTTCGCAAACATGTGCCTGTCCATTTCGACAGGCATAACATTCTTCGCAAAATACGGACTTACAATTTCTGGAATACCACCTGTCGCAAAAACTATTGGCACACAACCATGCGAAATTGCTTCTATAAGTGAAAGCGGCGCTAGATCATGACGCGATGGATAAAGAAAAATATCTATGTTGGCCAAAACCGCGTGCTTCTCTTCGTCGGTAACACGGCCCGTAACTGTGATTTCTTTTTCTAGTCCCTTATCCATCACATGTGTTTTCATTGCTTCAACAGAAAGTTGTGCTGTTGGGCCACCCATAATAGTGGCCTTAACACGAACACCATTTTGTTTTAGCTGGTGAACCGTTTCAACAAAATCAAACACGCCTTTGCGAGGATCAAGATTGCCAATAGTGCCAAGGTGCAATGTCTTGCGTGTTTGGAATTTTGGTTTACCCGGATCAATTGCAAAATTTGGCAACAGATGCACTTTTGAAAAATGTGCGCTGTTTTTAGCTTTGCTAAAATCTGCTTTCGTAAGTGAGATGAGTTCTACACCCTTAAAGGCTTTTGAAATAAGTTTCTCTTTTAGGGTTGAAGGTTTCGTAAACTTATCAAGCCCCTCGCCATGAATATGAACCCAAACACGTTTTGCTAGGAGCTTTGACAAAAACATCAAAATTGCATCACGTGTGATTGTATGTGCCCAGGGTGCTACACCCATATAAGCAACGTCAAAACGCTTTAAGGAAAAAAGGTAGCCGATTAAAATTAGAACCATATGCGCAAATTCGACATATTTGGAAAGTGAACGTTTGCCAACATCGGTGGCTGACTTCGCGCCACCTTTCCATAAATGTACGACTTCAGATTTTGCGGTGTCTCTGAAAATATCATGCACTGTCCCAGATATCATAGATTGACCATGATAAGGCGGTGGCAATTGTGCCATAAAAAGGATGCGGTCTTGCTTATTCATATTATGCAGCTTTTGCCTCTGTCGCCTGTAAAATCTCATAAAGTGTTGAAATGATTTCCGCT
This sequence comes from uncultured Rhizobiaceae bacterium, assembly GCA_964645215.1. GTDB lineage: Bacteria > Pseudomonadota > Alphaproteobacteria > Rhizobiales > Rhizobiaceae > JAALLB01. The sequence goes on from CAZXZQ010000020.1 coordinate 8,321, forward strand.
GGTGCTTCTTCTGGTAAATAAGCATGCATAGGTAGCGTAATCATTGAACGTGAAAACTGTTCTGCAATTGGTAAAGAGATATCAGCAAAGTCTGAAAAAGCTGTGAACGTATGAATTGGCGGATAATGCAAGCTTGTTTGAATGCGTGCTTCCGCGAGCGCCAAGCGAATAGCATCACGTTTTGCTTCCGGCACAACAACGCCAGCCACATGCCCTGTACCGTCTTTAGGTCTGTCACCAAAAATGAAATTAATCTCATCTGAGTTCAGTTTTGCAACTTCGTTAGCGTAGCCGGTCATGCGTTTGCGACGGCGATCATTATTCTTTAATAGGCGCGAAAGTTGAGACACACCAAGTGCTGAGCGCATGTCATCTATACGATAGTTAAATCCATGCATCATAACATCATAGGTTGATGGGCGACCATGATGGCGGTCCCAAGAAAGGGTCGTCATGCCATGGGAACGCATCTTGCGAAGATTGTCTGCAAGTTCGTCATTATTGGTGACAATCATTCCACCTTCTGCAGTGGTCATGTTTTTGTTTGAGAAGAACGAGAAACAACCAACTTCGCCAATTGTGCCAAGATAGCCACCAAGCTCACCTGCATATTTTTGGCAAGGTGCGTGGCAAGTATCTTCGATCAATAACAAACCACGGTCATCGCAGATTTTTTTGATCTGATCCATCTGGCATGAGTAGCCGCCAAAATGCATGACAACTACAGCTTTTGTTTTGCTTGTAATCTTTGCTTCAATTTCTTCAACGCTAATGGTTGGGTCAAGCAAAGAGCGACTGTCGGCAAACACAGGTGTTGCGCCAAGTGCACAGGTCATGTTTGCAGAAGCAACAAAATTGATGGAAGGTTGAATGACTTCGTCACCTTCGCCAATGCCAAGTCCGGCCATAGAAAGATGAAGTGCAGCAGTGCCATTGGAAACAGCAATTGCATGTTTCACGTCACACATTTCTGCAAATGTTTTTTCAAACTGTTGGGTGCGTGGCCCCATAGAAAGCCATTCGCTTTTGATACAATCTGCAACAGCGTCCAAATCTTCCTTTGGCATGTCCATTTCAGAGAGGGTATATTTCCAAGGTGTATCTGCCATTTTATTTTATCCCGAATTTTTCTGGTGACTTTTCCATTAAATCTTGTGCAAGTGCATAATCTTCCGGACGACCGATATCGAGCCAGAATGCATCATTTCTATAAAGACGAACTGTTTCGCCAGCTTCCATGAGTTTGAGAACCAACGTTGGGAAGTCAAGATACTCGTCTTTTGGAATATATTTCAAAACGCGCGGGCTGTAGCAATAAACGCCCATAGACACTTCATAATCAAGTGAGGGCTTCTCGATATAATTTGTCAGAATACCATCTTCACCAGCTTCCAACACACCAAGGTCAATTTTAACAGGCTGCTTATGCGCTGATATTGTAAGCGCTGCGCCACTCATCTCGTGATTTGTGACCAGGTCTGCAAAGTCCATATCGGTTAATACATCACCGTTCATCGCAAGGAAGGTTTGGTCTAGGCCTTCAATATTAGCAAGTGACCCGGCAGTGCCTGTTGGTTCGTCTTCTTCAACAAAATCAATTTCCAGATTGCTGGTTACAGATTGTCGTTGCGCCACATACGCACGAATGAGACCAGAAAGGTGACCAAGTGTCAGCGTGAAACGTCGAAAGCCTTGCTTTGATAATTGACGCAGCAACACTTCCATAATTGGCAGATCACCTACCGGCACTAATGGCTTAGGAAAACTTGCTGTAAATGGGCGCAAGCGAGTGCCTTTACCACCAGCCAAAATCACGATTGGTGTCGTTTTGATAAGTTGTTCTTTTGCCGCTGCGTTCATCTTTTTGGTCCCTCGCAATGATGAAGTGGGTTAAGATTAATGCCTAATCAGGCCGTAATTTCCGTAGAAAAGTTTGCGCTCTTCAACATCGTCAAAAATGTTTTTCTCAAGACCTGCTATCAATTCATCAACACCGTCTTCGACTGAGTATTTGCAGTGAAAATCAAGCGTATTGTTAAGCTTTGAGAAATTCACACGATAGTTTCGTGGATCAGAAGAGTTCTCTTTGTACTTGACTGTTCTGTTCGGTAGTTTTGAACAGATAAGATCAACAATACCCTGTTTTGTGTAATTGTTCTCATTGCTGCCTGCGTTGAAAACTTGGAATGCAGTTTTTGAAGGATCCGAATCCATAACTTTTGAGATCAATCTCGCGAAGTCTTTAATATGGCAATATGGACGCCAGGTATCAGCATCAAAAACGAGCAACTCTTTATCCAGATATAAATCACGCGTAAATTCATTCACCGTTAGATCAAAGCGCATGCGTGGCGCCATGCCAAAGGCGGTTGCAAAGCGAAGAATAGTGGGTGTGAAATCTACTTCACCTTCCATTGCCAGAATTTGTTTTTCTGCTGCTACTTTTGATTTGGCATAAAGCGAGAGTGGCTCAAGTGCGAAATCTTCATCTGCAATTTCATCGCCTTCAATCTTACCGTAGTTTGAACAGGTTGAAACGAAAATAAGGTTCTTAATCCCGCGGCCATTCAGTGAATTAATACAGTTTTGAACAGCAACGTCATTTACCGCATTTGCTTCATCCGGGAATTGCTTGGTAATAGGGTCGCCCACAAGGCCCGCAAGGATCACAACATCCGTAATATCCTTTAGCGCAGTATCAAGCGTCTCTTTATTGCCCATGTCACCGAACATATATTCATAATTATCTGACAGCATGTAGCCCATCATTGCAGCTTGATGACCATATGTCAGATAATCAAGGTTACGGACCTTAGCACCGCTGCTTAAGAGTAAAGCAGTTACTGGGCATCCGATATATCCGGAGCCACCGATTAGCAGTACATGTCTGCCAGTTAAGTCCTGCATTGAACTGTTATTCATTGAAATCTACCTCGTGTCCTTAATCCAATAGCAATTGTGCCATAATGGTACTGATTTTTCGTAAAGCTTAATTTGAAATAATGTTCACCCAAGTAAGAGTTAATTAAGCATGTGGTTTCACTAAAATGCGTTCTTACCTACAACCCCATAAATCGGGGTTAGAATAATTATTCTTAGGTCAAACCAAAGTGACCAATTTTCAATATATTCTAGGTCAAACTCTACGCGCTTGCGCATTTTATCTGGTGTATCTGTTGGCCCGCGATAGCCATTTATTTGAGCCCAGCCAGTAATGCCTGGTTTCACCTTGTGGCGATTGTCATAACGCATCATACGTGCACCATAATCAAAGTTAAGTGCTACCGGATGCGGGCGTGGCCCCACAATTGACATCTCACCTTTTAATACGTTGATGAGTTGCGGTAATTCATCAATGCTGCTTTTGCGCAAGAATGAACCAATACGTGTAACGCGGGCGTCATTTTTCTCAGCCTGTTTGAACTCAGCACCATTTTCCATAACCTTCATGGTTCTGAATTTAAAAACCTGAATTTCTTTTTGGTTATAGCCATTGCGTGTCTGCATGAAAAACACCGGTCCGCGACTATCAAGTTTAATGGCGATAGCGGTTAACAATAGGAGAGGGGATAATAACACCAACGCAATAGCGGCAAGAATTTTGTCTTCAAATGATTTTATCAGCAGCCCCCATTCTGAAATTGGGCGCTTCTGTACGCGGATAAGGCGTGTGTTAGAAAGCGATTTAATACCTGAGACACTCATCATTTCACCGAGGAAATTTGGATATATCAAAACTTCTGAAGGTAAAATGCTAAGCTCTGCCATAAGGTGTGTCATATCAAACCGCTCGGCCACTTCACGCGCAACAATGATCTGATCAATGTGGATTTGTTTTCCAAGCTCAATCAAATCTTCCATATTACCTGCAATATTCTTAGACTTCGGATTTTCTTCCGTATCAGAGAATATGCCAACAATTTGAGTACCATCTGCTTGTGCCTCTATGGAAGTTTTGGCCCGGTATGATGGGATAGTATCTCCATAGATAGCAACACGACTAAGTGGGATATCCTTACTCACAAGCTTCTTAAGAACCATGGACATTCCAATGCGCAAGCTGATGACGCTGATGACAGAAGCAATAGCCCAGCCAACGAACCAAACTCTGGAATAAACCCCGGTTATACCGATAAGGAACCCAAGTAAAATCAAGACACCAAACACAGTTACCAACGTTTTGACAATCTTACCCATATAGCGCTTAGAGCCATAAAGCGTAGAAATATCATAAAGGCTCTCACCGCGGAAAAACGCAATTGCAAGAATAGGAACAAGAGAAAGTGGTGTGATGTAGGATTGGTAATAGTCAGCCTGACCTAAATATCCAGCAACATAAAAATGCGCGACCACCAATCCGCTCAGGAATATACTAATAACCTCACAAAATGCATAAGCAGATAAAAGCAAATTTTGACTGACAGATTTGCTTTTCTTGCTAAGAATTTTGCTTTCAACAGGTTTTGCATCCTGTTTTCCTATCGGATTTTCAATATTCAACGCTTTATTTCCAGATATCAATTTATTTGTCCTAATGTAAAACAATACGAACTCTTAGTAGCGTCGGTTGCAAAATTTGTGCCAAGATGACAAAAATTCACACTAAGCCTTTAAAAAAATGGCTCTAATTTGATGGTTATTGGTGGCTCATATGAAAAAAATATATGTTGATGACGTAAATAAGGCACATGCCTTAATCGTGAATAAGATACGGGCTACCCCACTCAATTTCTCGCCCTCTCTGAGCGAAAGCTCAAATACGGATATCCATCTGAAATTTGAACATCAGCAAATCACAGGAAGCTTCAAATTGCGTGGCGCATCAAATGCAGTCGCTAATTTAAGCAAAGCGCAGCAAGAGGCCGGTGTTGTTGGCGTTTCAACGGGTAACCACGGGCGTGGCCTAGCACGCGCCTGCAGCATTGCCGATATTAAGTGCATTATCTGCATGTCTGAGCTTGTGCCTCAAAACAAACTTGATGGTATTAAAGCAGAAGGGGCGGAAATCCGTTTGGCTGGAAAATCACAAGACGATGCGGAAGTGGAAGCCTATCGCCTGGCAAGTGAAGAGGGCATGACATTTATCTCGCCGTTTGATGATCCGCATGTGATAGCAGGTCAGGGAACATTGGGCCTCGAAACATTAGCACAATTACCGGACATGGAAACAGCAATCATTCCATTGTCGGGCGGTGGGCTGATGTCTGGCGTGGCTACGGCATTAAAAGCCAAGAACTCGGATATCAAAATCATCGGTGTGACGATGGATCGTGGCCCTGCGATGTATGAATGCATCAAAGCTGGCAAATATGTGGAAGTCGAAGAAGTGCCAACGCTCGCAGATTCACTGGGTGGTGGCATTGGTGAAAACAATCAATACACTTTCAACATGGTGCGCGAACTGGTCGATGAATATGTGTTGGTGAGCGAGGTCGAGATCGCGGAAGCCATCCGCCATGCATATTTCCAAGAGCGACAGATCGTGGAAGGTTCTGGCAGTGTTGCGATTGCTTCTGTACTTTCAGGTAAAGCCAAACCGAAGGGTAAGACGGTGCTGTTTTGCTGCGGCGGCAATATCGATATGCATTTGCATCATCGTATTATTTCTGGCGAGAATGTGGATATTGCGAAGGAAAAGAAATGACCACACCACCACTCCATTTCACCCGTGAAGAATACGCTGCCCGCATAGCTAAAACTCGAAAGGCAATGGAAGCGGCAGGTGTAGAACTGATGATCGTTTCTGATCCGTCCAACATGTCTTGGCTGACGGGGTATGATGGCTGGTCCTTTTATACCCATCAGGCGGTACTACTCGCACAAGAGGGTGAACCAGTCTGGTGGGGCAGGGACATGGATGCACTTGGTGCAAAACGCACGGTCTTCATGGAGCATGATAATATTGTTGGTTATCCGGACCACTATGTTCAAACGCTGGAACGCCATCCGATGCAAACGCTTGCGGAACTCATTAAGGCCCGTGGATGGGAGAACTCACGCTGCGGTGTTGAAATGGACAATTATTATTTCTCTGCTGCCGCATGGGAGACGTTGAAATCTGAATTGCCCAATACGCAATTTCAAGACGCAACTGGCCTCGTCAACTGGCAACGCGCCATTAAGAGTGAGACGGAAATTCTGTATATGCGCCGAGCAGCAAAGATTGTCGAACGTATGCATGCGATGGTTGTCGAAACGGCGGAACCCGGTATGCCCAAGAATGAGTTGGTTGCGGAGATTTATAAAACTTCCATTATAGGTGCAGATGGGCAATGGGGTGATTATCCTGCCATCGTACCGATGGCCCCATCGGGCATGGATGCAACTGCGCCGCATCTCACTTGGGATGATAAACCGCTTGTAAAAGGCGAGAGCACCTTCTTCGAAATTGCCGGTGCGCATCGCCGTTACCAATGTCCGCAATCACGCACGCTCTTTCTGGGTGAGCCGTCACAAAAATATTTGGATGCGGAAAAGGCTGTGCTTGAGGCAGTGGAGGCTGGCCTTGAACAAGCAAAGCCTGGTAACCTGTGTGAAGACATTGCGATTGCCTTTTACGATACGCTCGAAAAGCACGGCTTTCAAAAAGACAGTCGCACGGGCTACGCTATTGGCATTTCCTATCCACCGGACTGGGGTGAGCGCACCATGTCTTTTAGGCGTGGTGATAAATCAGAACTGAAACCCGGCATGACCTTCCACTTCATGCCTGCGCTTTGGTTGGACGATGGTGGGTTGGAAATCACTGAACCCATTCTCATCACGGAGACAGGTGTCGAATGCTTATGTGAGACACCGCGCAAGCTTTTCGTTAAGCACTAGATTAAGAGTCGCAATTGAAACTGGACCGTTAATTCGTTCTAGCGCTATAAGAGAGTTCGGAGGATTTTTTAGTTATGCGTTTTGAAGGTATCTACACACCGGTTGTCACCCCGCACAATGACGACTTTTCAATCAACAAAGAGCGATTTGAACAGGTTATCGAACATCTGATTTCATCTGGGGTGCATGGGTTGATCATTGCTGGCACAACCGGTGAGTATTATGCGCAAGATATGGAAGAGCGCATTGAGATGATGAAACTTGCCAAAGACATCATCAAGGACCGCCTTCCGCTTATCATCGGCACTGGGGCAATCAGAACTGAAGATTCTATTGTCTATGCTGAAAACGCAAAGGCAATCGGTGCGGATGGTCTTCTCATCACCACGCCGCCTTATGCTTATCCAACTGCGCGTGAAATTGCGCTTCATGCACTGGCTATTGATCGAATCGCGAACCTGCCTGTGATGCTTTATAATTATCCCGGTCGTATGTCCGTCAACATGGATGAAGAAACCTTGAACATGCTCGGCAAAAGTCCGAATTTTTGCGCTGTTAAGGAAAGTTCTGGCGACATCAACCGCGTGCATATGTTGGCACGGGATTATCCGCATATTCAGCTTTCCTGCGGTATGGACGATCAGGCGTTGGAGTTCTTCGCTTGGGGTGCGCGTTCTTGGGTGTGTGCAGGTTCTAACTTTGCACCGGAAGCACATATCTCTATGTATAAAGCCTGCGCAATCGAAAAGAATTTCGATAAGGGGCGCGCCATTATGAGCGCCATGTTGCCGCTAATGAGTGTGTTGGAGCAGGGCGGTAAATTTGTCCAATGTATTAAACATGGACTGACCTTAAGAGGCATTCCTGCTGGGCCGCCACGCAAGCCGTTGCAACCGCTTAACAAAGACGACAAGCGCGCACTTGAGCAGGTTATTAAAGTTATGAATGCTACAATTGCAGAAATTGAAAAGGGAGACGCAAAATGAGCGATATGCTGACACGCGAAGAATATGCAAGCCTCGCCGCAGAAATGATTTATCCTGCCGCTCCCTTTATTGATGGCAAGTTTCGTGCTGGCCGCGGCAAGAAATTTGCAACCGTCAATCCGGCAACGGGCGAAGACATTGCAAAGATTCAAGGTGCAAATGGCAAGGACGTAGACCTCGCTGTAGAAAAAGCACGCGAAGCATTTGATCAAGGCCATTGGTCCAAAATGCACCCTTCTGACCGTAAGGATGTGTTGATCCGCTTGTGCAAACTCATTACCCGTAACCGTAGAGAATTGGCTGTGATGGAATGCGTTGATAGCGGCAAGCCGATTACGGATTGCGAGGAAATAGATATTCCGGAAACCATCCACACCATTAAGTGGCATGCGGAAGCGATCGACAAAATGTACGACCAAATGGCGCCACCTAGTGATGATCACATCGCTATGATTGTGCGTGAGCCGATTGGCGTCGTCGCGGCAGTTTTGCCGTGGAATTTCCCACTTCTCATGATGGCTTGGAAAATTGGTCCTGCACTTGCTGCGGGCAATTCCGTGATCGTGAAACCTGCTGAACAAACTTCCATGACCGCATTGCGTCTAGCAGAGCTTGCCTCTGAGGCAGGCCTGCCAAAAGGTGTGTTGCAAGTGCTGCCAGGTTATGGTCCGGATGTGGGTGAGCCACTCGGACGTCATATGGATGTGGATATGGTGAGTTTTACCGGCTCCACAGAAACCGGACGTCTGTTCTTAAAATATGCAGCGGAATCGAATCTCAAAAAAGTTGTGCTTGAATGCGGTGGTAAGAACCCCGCAGTCGTATTGGAAGATGCTGAAGATTTGGATCTCGTCGCAGGTCATATCGTCAATGCTGCCTTCTGGAATATGGGTGAAAACTGTTCTGCGAACTCACGCCTCATCGTGCATGAAGCGATTAAAGAGCCGTTGATGGAACGCATTCTCGCACGCACAAAATATTGGCGCACGGGCGATCCGCTCGACCCGGTTAATCAGCTTGGTGCTTTGGTTGATAAAGATCATTGCAAGAAAGTGTCGAAATATCTTAAAGCCAGCAAGGGCGCTACGACGCTCATCGGTGGTAAGGCGGATGGTAACTTTGTGGAGCCGACCATTCATGATGGCGTCAAGCAGGGCGACAAGCTTGCAAAAGATGAGATTTTCGGACCTGTACTTTCTGTTATTACCGTGAACTCGTTTGAAGAGGCGATTGCTGTTGCGAACGATACCGAATACGGACTGGCCGCAAGTGTCTTTACCGCCAACACCAAGAAGGCTATCCGAGCTGCGCGGGAAATCAAGGCCGGTACGGTGACGGTGAATTGCTATGGTGAGGGAGATATTTCGACGCCATTCGGTGGTTATAAACAATCCGGCTTCGGTGGGCGAGATAATGGCATTCACGCGCACGACCAATACACCGAAATCAAAACCATCTGGATTGATTTAACAGATAATGCACCGGATGAAAGCATCGACTAATGGAGGTTAAAAGCCTTCCAGTTGAAACTGGTGTGTCCGGTTGGGCGGCGATATTGCCGGAGC
>CAZXZQ010000021.1:0-17563 GCA_964645215.1 uncultured Rhizobiaceae bacterium
TTAAACGTTCACGCGTCCAAGCCTCTAGGCGTTCCATCCATTTAAGCTTGTACGGAAATTTTTCTGTGTCGACCGGATTACCATTAGGCAAGTACAAGGAAACAACACGAATTACGCCTGTCTCAGTGCTGATTACACCTTCAATAAAACGTGCCTGTTCGTCTGGTCCATCACCTTCATTAAGAAGGGGAAGGCCACGATTTACTTCATCAAAGGGGATCTTGGAAAGCAGTGCCACGCCGTTAAAGCTTTTCTGCCCATGCGTTTCGAGATTGTAGCCAAGTGTTTCAATCTCTTCGCGTGGGAAATTTTCATCAACAGATTTGATTTCTTGCAAGCAGGCGACATCTGGTTCTGCCTGTTTCAACCAGGCAATAAGATTATCATGCCGCGCTTTGATGCCGTTTATATTCCAGGTGGCAATTTTCATAAGGAGAAGCTGGTCCCACACCCACAAGACGCAACTGCGTTCGGATTATTAACCTGAAACGATTGCCCCATGAGGTCGTCAACAAAATCAATCTGCGAGCCGCCCATATAGATAAGCGACATTTCATCGATCAAGATCTTTCCTTCATGACCTTCAATCACCAGATCATCACTTGCTTGATCATTTGCGAGGTCGAATTTGTAGGAAAAACCAGAGCAGCCGCCTCCTTCAACAGAAATGCGCAATGCATCATTCTCGCCATCATCTTTAGCGATAATGGTGGCAATGCGTTTAAGGGCTGCATCTGTAGCCGTTACGGTGTTTATGGGTGTTGGTGCGTTCATGATTCCAGTTTACCGATTATTTCATAAGAAAGAAATGGGGTTTCGCGTTCTTGATGTCAATAATCGTATATATTGATTTACAGAAACATAATCGATTCGTGGTGAATTAAGAGGTCTAGTACCCAAATGGGATCGTTTCAGAATATTTCATATGGTCGCGAGGTGCTGGCGAATTATGCCTGCAAAGCGCAAGAAAGCCGTGGGCGCTTATATGAGGAACCCGTAAGCCCAACTCGGACACCATTTCAGCGTGACCGTGACAGGATTATTCATTCAACCGCGTTTCGCCGGTTGAAGCATAAGACACAAGTTTTCGTGCATCACGTGGGCGATCATTACCGTACGCGCCTAACGCATTCTATTGAAGTCTCTCAGATTGCGCGTTCCTTGGCGCGGGCCTTGCGTGTCGATGAAGACCTGGCAGAGAGTTTGGCGCTTTCCCATGATTTTGGCCACACACCTTTTGGCCATGCAGGCGAAGATGCGCTGGATGAAGTGATGAAAGCGCATGGCGGGTTTGATCACAATGCGCAGTCCTTGCGCATCGTTACAGATCTTGAACATCAATATGCTGAATATGATGGGCTGAATCTCTCATGGGAAACACTTGAAGGTTTGGTGAAACATAATGGACCAATTGTGGGGGAGGGCATTCCGCAATCAATTTTGAATTTTGATAAGAAGTTTGATTTAGAGCTTGGCACCCATTCAAGCATTGAAGCACAATGCGCAGCTGTTGCAGATGATATTGCCTATAATGCGCATGACTTGGATGATGGATTGCGTGCCGGTTTATTCACGCTTGAGCAGGTCAAAAATTTGCCTTTGGTGGGCGAGGCATTAAAGATTGTTCGGGATAAATATCCTGAGTTAAATGCCTCCAGAACGCGCCATGAAATTGTCCGTAGACAGATCACAGGCATGGTTGAAGACGTGATTAAAAATGCAAGTTTAAACTTAGAAAAGCTACAGCCAAACTCGGTAAAAGATGTCAGAAATGCGGGCGAAACAATCGTCTGTTTTAGCACTGAAATGACTGCCAAAGAAAAAGCAATTAAGGCATTTTTGTTTAATAACATGTACAGATCTGATGCGCTGATGGCCATGCGCGAAGGGGCAGATACAATCATCAAAGATCTGTTTTCAGCCTATAAAAGTTCACTACAAAAACTGCCCAAAGGCGCTGAATGGATCGGCGAAAATTTAGCAAAAGAAAAGCATCCAAGAGCGATCGCGGACTTCATTGCTGGCATGACCGATGGCTATGCAATTAGCGAACATCAACGCTTGTTTGACGCAACCCCGGATTTAAGGTAGGGCAGGGCAAAATGTCCTTCCCGTATAAAAGAAGATAAGACTTATGAATGTATTCTCACTCTTTGAGCAACACATTAAGAAAATTGTAGAAGCATCTGATATTAATCAAGAAGCTCTGAAAAACATTAATCGTATTTCGGCGGAGCCTCCGCGCGATCCATCGCATGGTGATATTGCTACCAATGTGGCGATGGTCTTGGCGAAGCCAGCTGGCTTGAAGCCCAGGGATCTAGCACAAACGGTCGCGGATAAATTACAAGCTTTAGATGATGTTTCAGAGGTTTCAATTGCCGGGCCAGGCTTCATTAATATTCGTTTGGCGGATGCATTTTGGTACAAGCATCTTGGTGAGATTTTAAAGGCAGGCACAGATTATGGACGTGGTCTTGTTTCAGATGGCGTGAAGGTTAACGTGGAATATGTTTCTGCCAACCCAACAGGCCCTATGCATGTAGGCCATTGTCGCGGCGCGGTTGTGGGCGATGCGCTTGCAAATCTACTTGAGTTTGCAGGCTTTGATGTGACCAAAGAATATTACATCAATGATGCGGGTTCGCAGATCGATGTGTTGGCGAATTCGCTATACCACCGCTATTGCGAGGCTTTAGGTGACGATATGGGCGCAATCCCTGAAGGTCTTTACCCGGGCGATTATCTTATTGCACCTGCTAAAGCGCTTGCAGATGAAAAGGGCGATAGTCTGAAATCATTGAATACTGATGAGCGCATGGCACTTCTCAAAAATGCAGCAATCGATTCCATGATGGATATGATCCGCGAAGATCTTGCAGCGCTTAACATTCATCATGATGTGTTTTTCTCAGAGCGTACCTTGCATGCACAATCAGACGGTAAGTCGAAGATCGATAACATGCTGAGTGAGCTTGAAGGCAAGGGATATGTCTACCAAGGCACACTTCCACCACCCAAAGGCGAGGTGCCGGAGGATTGGGAAGATCGTGAGCAAACTTTGTTCCGGTCAACCGATGTAGGGGATGATACTGACCGTGCGCTAAAGAAGTCTGACGGTAGTTACACATACTTCGCCGCTGATGTTGCCTATTTTCAGGATAAATATGATCGCGCCTTCAAACGTATGGTTTTTGTACTCGGTGCGGATCACTCAGGTTATGCAAAGCGCTTGCAAGCTGTTGCAAAAGCAATTGCGGGTGATGAAGCTGAGCTTGACGTGATGTTTTGTCAGCTCGTGAAACTATTACGAGACGGCGAACCTGTAACAATGTCAAAACGTGCAGGTACGTTTATCACCTTACGTGAAGTTGTGGACGAAGTAGGTAAAGATGCTGTGCGCTTTATGATGCTATATCGCAAACCGGAAGCGCCGCTAGACTTTGATTTTGCCAAAGTAACAGAGCAATCTAAAGATAATCCTGTGTTTTATGTTCAATATGCACACGCAAGAATTGCATCAAATTTCAGAAGATTGGCAGAAGACATGCCAGATTTGGATGTTTCTGATGCAGCACTTGCCTCAGCTGACCTTTCCCTTCTTACAGACGATGGGGAATTGGGTTTGATCCGCAAAACGGCTGAATTCCCACGTATTATTGAGCAAGCAGCACGCGCAGATGAGCCGCATAGGCTGTCATTTTACCTCTATGATTTGGCTGCTGAGCTCCATTCACAATATTCAAAGGGCAAAAAATCGCCAGAATTACGGTTTATTAACCAAGAAAATGCACAATTAACCAAAGCTAGGCTCGTATTGCTACGCGGAATCTCTTCTGTATTAGCGTCAGGGTTGGCAATTGTGGGCGTTGATGCACCGGAAGAAATGCGGTGATATCACTCGTTCATTTTAGCCAAATGCCGGTCAAGCAAGGTTGAAATTTGAACAGGTTTAATAAGTGTCATGAGTACTGAAGAATTCGATCCGCGATCAGCAGATGTAAAAAATGAAATCCTTGATGAAGATCCGCTAGCGGAACTTGCAAGGATTGTTGCCGGCGAAACAGAAAGCGATTTTGTTGAAGCTCCCGAAGCTGATGCGAGCGCTGTGCGGTCAGACGAAAGTCTTGAAGCGCACTTGATGCAGGAATTATCTGCAGAGCAAGATGCTCCTGAAGTGCCTGAACCTGCTGATGATTTTACAGCAAGTATTCAAGAACAGTTGGAAGCTCAATTAGCCGCTGATACTGCTGCTGCACCTGAGGCCATACCAGAAATGGAGCAGGCAATTGAAGCGCCTAATTTTGAAGAGGCTCTGAGTGAAAGTCTGGTAGAAGAAGAAATTGCACCTATTGCTGCTCAAGTAGCTGAGGCAGCACCTCTTGAGCAGGCCATCAACGAAGAAGTTGCGTTCCAAGATGATCTTATCGAGGCGTTGCAGGAAGAAATTAATCCTGTTGAGCCTGTAGTAGAGCCAGCCATTGAGATGGTTGAAGTTGAACCCGCTCCTATTTCAACAGAAATTACTGAAGAGATTGTTGAAACAGTCTCTGAAGAGCCAGTTTTAGAAGAAGCACTCGCTGATCTGCCGGAAATTGAATTGCCTGAGCTAGAAGAGGTCGAAACAGAAATTATGGCGGCTGAATTGCCAAAACCAGAACAATTAGAAGTTGTTCCACAGGAAATTGATCTACCTCCTCCAGTAGAGCCAATAATGGCTCAACCTGAGATGGCACAATCTGAAATTGCAATTGAAGAGCCTGCAGCTGAAATTGATTTTGGTGCTGCTTTTGCTGAAGAGCTTGGTGTTGAAACCGTGGAAGAGGCAAAAGGTTGGACAGATAGTGTTGAACAACAGCCGGTTGATGATTTTACCCTGTCTGCACAAAGTGCGGGCTATCAGCCTGTTGAAGAACCAAGCAGCATAGATGGTGAATACCTTACTGAACCAGAAGCAGAACTGGCAGCATTAGATGCGAGCGAGACTGAAACTTCAGGCGGTGGTTTGAAATATGCAATGGCAGCACTTGTTATTGCTTTATTTGCTGGCGCAATTACAGCAGGATATGGGTTTCTAGGTGGTTCTGATGGTGAAGAAGTTGCTCAAGAAGCGTCCATCATCAAAGCAGATGTAGACCCGGTCAAGGTCAAGCCAGAAAATCCTGGTGGTCGCGTGCCAGACAATCAAGATAAGGCATCATATGGCAAGGTTGAGGGCATAGAAGAGCAGGTTGATCAATCAACTCTACTTTCTAATACAGAGCAACCAGCCCTTATTGATACAAGCAATGCTACGCAAGAAGCGATTGACCAAGCACAAGCAAGCTTGGCATCTAGCGGCACGAATGACAATAAATCAGATGATCGTCTGCAAGTCGGTGGCGAAACGGATAATGCGCTTATTGGAGCGAATTCATCAGTTGCAGCAAAGCGGGTTAAAACGCTTATTATTAAACCAGATGGCACTATTGTTGATCAACCAGCTACAGGGCAGTCACTTGGCAATCAAGAGTTTGCAGCGTCATCAAGCACATTGGGTTTGACTCGCGTTCCAGATGCAACGCCAACGCGTGTTTCGACAACAACAGTTAAAGCAAATGAACCAATTGATGGTGCAAAATCTTCGCAAGATATTGGTGTGCCAAATGCTAGCCCATTGCCGAAACCTAAAGTTGTTGCTGCGGCTCCAAAACCAAAGCCAGTTGCTAAGAAGAAACCTGCGCCAAAGCCGCAACCTGTTGCGCGTAGTGAGTGGGTTGTACAAGTTGCCTCACAAACATCTGCTGCAGCGGCACAACAATCTTTCCAAAAGATGAGATCGCAATTCTCAGCACTTCAAAACCGCGCCATGTCAGTTCAGCGTGCAGCTGTAAATGGCAGAACATATTTCAGAGTACGCGTACAAACGGCGTCTCGTAATGATGCAAATCAGCTTTGTTCGCGGCTTACATCACAAGGTGGAAGCTGTTTCGTAACGCGGTAAACGGCAAAATTCTGTTATAAATTAGCGTTTTGGGCCGCTTTTGCGGCCCTTTGTTTGTTGGTTCCCATTAAAACTGGTAGTTTTTGTTATGGGAATCACTTCTGTCATATTCGGATGCAAAGGGCTTGAGCTAGAGCCTGAAGAGCGCGCTTTTTTCACTAAAACCCAACCTTGGGGCTTTATTCTGTTTGGTCGCAATGTCGACACGCCTGAGCAAGTGGCCGCATTGGTTGCTGATTTGAAATCATGTGTTGAGCATGATGATGTACCAATATTGATTGACCAAGAAGGGGGAAGGGATCGCCGCTTACGCCCAACACATTGGCCAGATTATGTTTCGGGCAGCGTAATTGGTGATCACTATAAACAAGACAAAGCGCGAGGGCTTCGTATTGCTTGGCTGCAATCGCGCCTGATGGCGTGTGATCTGATTAAGCTTGGCATTAATGTGGATTGCTTGCCTGTCCTAGATGTACCAGTGCCAGGTAGTCATGATGTGATCGGTGATCGAGCCTATGGGCATGATGTGGATAGTGTCACTGATCTTGGCCTTGCAGCATCTAACGGCTTGTTGGATGGTGGTGTGTTGCCGGTGATTAAACATATTCCAGGTCATGGCCGTGCTGGCGTAGACAGCCATAAAGCATTGCCTGTCGTCACTGATGACCTGGAAACATTAAAGCAATCAGATTTTGAGCCTTTTAAGCGCCTGAACAAAATGCCGATGGCGATGACAGCGCATGTGACCTATGAGGCGATTGATAAAGAGAACTGTGCAACGCTTTCTAAGCCTGTAATTTCAGACATAATTCGCGAATTTATGGGGTTTGATGGCTTAATCATGTGTGATGACATCTCCATGCATGCGCTTTCTGGGGATTTCTCTGAAAGAACGCAAAGAGCTTTTGCAGCCGGGTGCGATATTGTGCTTCATTGTCATGGCATAATGGATGAGATGGAAGCAATTATTGCATCGGCCCCTGAACTAACAGGGGATGCTCTTCGAAGGGCAAATGATGCGACCAAATTGCTTCATATTTCTAATCCTTGTGATGAGGCCGCGTTGCGTGAAGAATATGCGCGGCTATGTGAGACAGAAATCTATGGTCAGGACCCTACTGAAGAAGGGCAATGGCATAATCTTGATGCAGGAAGTTAGTTGTGAGCGACAGCGAAACACAAAAGGATTTATTGGCCAGCCCTAATTCGGAAAGCTGGGATAATAATGAAACGGAACGTGCTGTCACTGATCCGCAACTAACAGTTGATGTAGAAGGCTTTGAAGGTCCGCTTGATCTTTTGCTAGAGCTTAGCCGCCGTCAAAAGGTTGATCTAGCAAAAATTTCTATTCTGGCGCTGGCCGAGCAATACCTTGAATTTATTGAGGAAGTTCGGAAATTACGCATAGAATTAGCCGCAGATTATCTCGTTATGGCTGCGTGGCTTGCCTTCTTGAAATCAAAACTTCTGTTACCAGCAGAAGAAGTAGATGGTGAAGAAATGAGCGGTGAAGAAATGGCCGCACAACTTGCCTTCAGGCTTAAGCGCCTTGAGGCAATGCGTGAAGCAGGCAAACAATTGGTGAATAGAAATCGTTTGGGACGAGATTATTTCCAGCGCGGTGATCCGGAGCCGATTGTAATTGATAAGAAGAAAGAATTTTCCGCAACGCTTTATGATTTGCTTTCGGCTTATGCATCGCAACGCCAACGCCAGAGCGTCTCGCATGTAACCATTGCAAAGCGTGAGGTTTGGTCGCTATCGGATGCGCGCGAAATCCTGACACGCATGATTGGCGAGTTACGTGATTGGACGGCGCTTGATGCCTTTCTATTGCCATATATTCCGACAAGAGAATTACGTAATAGCGCAATCGCAAGTTCCTTTGCAGCATCCTTAGAATTGGTGCGTGAAGGCAAATTAAAAATGAGACAAGATGAGGCATTCGCGCCTCTCTATTTAAAATCCAACGCCGGTAGCAGTGAAGCTGCGCGGGAAGGGGCATAATCATGGCAAACGCCAATGAAGCACGAATTTTAGCTTTCACGCCAAAGGATGATGAAAGCCATGATCATCGCGATCTGCGTGAAAATTTAAGAATGGTGGAGGCAATTGTATTTGCATCCGCAGAGCCTGTAAGCGAGAAGGCTCTGATCGAACGCTTGCCAGAAGATGTTGAACTTGAAACTCTTATGCGTGAGCTACAGCAGGCATATTCTGGGCGCGGGGTAAATCTTGTTAAGATTGGCGACAATTGGGCTTTCCGTACGGCCGATGACTTAAGTTTCTTACTTCAAAAAGAAACGATGGAAACGCGCAAGCTTTCACGAGCTGCATTGGAAGTACTGGCGATCATTGCCTATCATCAGCCGGTCACACGCGCTGAGATTGAAGAAATTCGCGGTGTTGCAACTTCAAAAGGTACGCTTGATGTCTTGCTTGAAACCGAGTGGGTGCGCATGCGTGGCCGCCGCAAAACACCGGGAAAACCGATTACATATGGTACAACAGATGGCTTCTTAGACCAGTTTGGCCTTGAAGAACTGCGTGACTTACCGGGCCTTGAAGAACTTAAAGGCGCGGGCCTACTAAAATCACAGGTTCCTGCAAACTTTATGGTGCCAGAACCTTATGATAGCGATGAGCTAACAGAGGATGAAGATCCGCTTATGCCAGAAGATTTGGAAGAATTAGGCTTGCTTCCGCCTTCTGGTGATGAAGAAGAGTAGATTTCTTAAACAGTCATCGCTATAGGTTGCGCACAATAATATATTTATAGTGCAATGGACAGTTCGTTTAAACAAAACATCAAGATACCTGATCAGGAAACGCAGTGGGGCAAAAGAAATTCCGCTGGTGTTTCCATTGCGTCAGCCATGTCCTTTGAAAACATAAGCTATTCAGTTTCTGGCCAAGATATACTGTCTGATATTTCGCTAGAAGTGGAACCGGGAGAAGTCCTGTGTCTATTAGGGCCGTCGGGCTCTGGTAAAACCTCACTGCTGCGCATTGCGGCTGGGCTTGCGCGTGCAAATAGTGGCTCCGTTAAAATTGACAAACGCATAATTGCGGATGAAACACAGTTTATCGAGCCTGAAAAACGCGGCGTTGGTCTGGTATTTCAGGATTATGCGCTGTTTCCTCATCTGACCATTCTGCAAAATGTAGAATTTGGTTTAACGTCACTTAGTCGCAGCGATGCACGCGAACAGGCTATACGCATGTTGGAGCGTGTGGGACTTGAGAGTAGGGCCGATCAATATCCGCAAATTTTGTCAGGCGGTGAACAACAACGTGTGGCCCTGGCTCGTGCATTAGCGCCAAGGCCATCTATTCTGCTTATGGATGAACCATTCTCTGGGCTTGATTCCAGATTGCGCGATGTTGTGCGTGAGCAAACCATAGAACTTTTGCGCGAGACGCGCTCCACCACGATTATTGTTACCCATGACGCAGAAGAGGCTTTGCGGGTGGGAGATCATATTGCGCTCATCCGTGATGGAAAACTGGTTCAGGCAGGCACTGGGCATGAATTGTACTACCATCCTAACAATCTATTTGCAGCCGGCTTCTTTTCTGAATTAAATGTTATTCCAGCTGAAATCAGGAATGGTCACGTTGATACGGCTTTTGGAGAGTTAAAAACAGAATTAGCCGATAGTGAAAATGCTTCAATCGCCATCAGGTTGACGGATTTGAAGGTTAAGCCCTATATTCAAGGTGCAAAAGGACGTGTGGGCAGAGTGTTTGCTCGTCAGTTTATTGGGCGCTCTGAATTGCTCGATATTCATGTTGAAGATCTTGATACGCCTATTCAAGCCAGAATTGGTGCAGGTGAATTATCTGGCGAGCTGGATTTGGTGCAAATCAGTGTTAAACCAGAATTGATGATGATTTTTTCATCTGATGCAAATTAATACTGGTAACCATAATAAGCTTAGCCTATTTAACTAGTCAAAGGTTGCTTGCGGTAGACCTCCGATAGGGGTTATGATAGCAGCCAAATTTGGATATCCCGCATATGCGGTAAAGCGCACCAAAATCGAGGTGCAAAAGGGAGTAGAGTTATGAATATTGGTGTTTGGCAAGTTGTCATCATTGGCGTTATTGTTGTTCTTTTGTTCGGGAGAGGTAAAATTCCTGAGCTAATGGGCGATGTTGCTAAGGGCTTCACGAATTTCAAAAAAGGTTTGAATGAGAAAGATGAAGACGACAGCGCAACAATTGAGGCAAAAGCTTCGGATGTAGCGAGCGAAACCAAAGATAAGACCAGCTGAACAGCTCTTCTTATTCATCTAGTGCCTGCGAAATATCGCGGGTTTCTATCTTTCTTTATGCGCGGGAAATAAACCTTGTTTAGCAATTTTGCATGGTCAGAAATGTTGGTGATTGCCGTTGTGGCTATCATTGTGGTGGGTCCAAAAGACCTGCCAGGAATGATGCGCACGATTGGCAAAACAATCGGCAAGGTTAAGCGCATGGCGAGTGACTTCCAAGGACAAATTGATGATGCCATTCGTGAGTCAGACATTGATGAGGTAACTTCAACGGCATTCAAACCGCTTGAAGATGCAAAAAAGTCTATGGAGAATTTCCAAAACTCAGTTGCCGATCCACTGGAAGCGCATAAAAGCGTTATTTCTGATGAACTCACAGAAACAAGCAAGGCTATGGAGCTTGGTCCTGAAACTGCTGCGCTGAAAAAAGAGATCAAAGAAAAAGCTGCAAACACAAAGGCTGCTGCTGCAAAACGCGCAAGCGCCAAAAAAGCACCACCGAAAAAACCTGCCGCAAAAGCGCCTGCGAAGAAAGCTGCTGCTGCTAAGGCTCCGGCGGCAAAGGCTCCAGCTAAAAAGACAGCTGCAAAAAAGCCTGCGCCAAAACGCAGCGCCGCAAAAGCTAAGAGTACATCATGAGTACTGAAGAAGAATTACAAGACACCAGCGCTCCCTTGATGGATCATTTGATTGAGCTGCGCACGCGGCTCATGCGGGCAATCATTGCTGTGGCTGTTCTGTTCTTGATTTGCTTTTATTTCGCGAGTGAAATTTTTGATATTCTGATCGTTCCTTATAAATGGGGCGCAAATGATCCTAATCCGGAAATTTTCTTTACAGCCCTGCAAGATGTGTTTTTTGTAGAGGTTAAGATTGCATTCTTTGGCGCGGTATTTTTAGGTTTCCCGATTATCGCTTCACAGCTTTATAAATTTATAGCGCCTGGCTTATATAATAATGAGAAGGGCGCTTTTCTGCCATTTCTGGTTGCAGCTCCTTTGTTGTTCTTACTTGGTGGTTGCCTCGTTTATTTCTTCGTCATGCCAAATGCCGTATATTTCTTCCTTCTGTTCGCACGGGAAGGTAGCGAGGCTGGCGGCACGACCATAACCAGTATTTTGACAGCACCATCTTACTTGTCGCTTATTATGTTGCTGATCTTTGCTTTCGGGCTGGCCTTTCAATTGCCAGTAGCGCTGACATTGCTTGTTAAGGCAGGGCTTGTTTCAGTTGAAGGCCTTAAGTCAAAGCGCAAATACGCCGTTCTTCTTGCCTTTGTAGTAGCGGCCGTTTTAACGCCGCCAGACCCGCTAAGCCAGATTGGTTTGGCTTTGTCGATCATGGCGCTTTATGAAGTGTCAATTCTGATCGGCGCTCGCATAGAAAAAAAGCGCGAAGATAGCGAAGAATCGGATAATACAGAAGTAGTTTCCTCGTAAGCGCTACCTTGTTGGCTCTCTCACATATTTAAAATTTTGAATTCGGTGTCCCCATGTTTGATATCAAATGGATAAAAGATAACAATCAGGCTTTTGACAAAGCCATGCAATTGCGCGGCAATGAAGTAACAGCCGCAGAACTACTCGCGATGGATGATGCACGTAAGTCGCATATCGCCAAGTTGCAAGAGGCGCAAACGCGCCGCAATGCAGCGTCCAAGGAAATCGGCGCTGCAATGGGTTCTGGTGATAAAGATAAAGCAGAAGCGCTTAAGGCTGAGGTTGCCGAGATCAAGCAATTCATCCAGTCTGGTGAAGATGAAGAGCGCAGTCTAACAACCACGCTCAATGATGCTCTGTCAGCCATTCCCAATGCGCCGCTTGACGATGTGCCGCAAGGGGCTGATGAAAATGACAATGCGCTTTATCGAACACATGGCGATAAGCCTGAATATGATTTCGAAACCAAAGAGCATTTTGAGATAGAGACATCACAGAAGCTTATGGATTTTGAAGGTGCTGCAGAATTATCTGGCAGCCGCTTTGTTGTATTAAAGCAGGGCATTGCCAGACTTGAGCGTGCGCTGGGTCAATTCATGCTGGATATGCACACGAATGAGCATGGGTATATGGAAGTGTCTCCACCATTGCTTGTGCGTGATGAAGCTTTATATGGCACAGGGCAGTTGCCGAAATTTGCTGAAGACCTATTTCAAACAACTGATGGTAAGTGGCTTATCCCAACGGCTGAAGTGCCGCTTACCAATCTTGTACGTGAGCAAATATTAGAAGGCGAACAATTGCCTGTTCGTGTGACAGCTTTGACGCCATGCTTCCGCTCAGAGGCCGGTTCTGCTGGGCGTGATACGCGCGGCATGCTGCGCCAGCATCAATTCTCTAAAGTTGAGCTCGTGTCGATTACAAAGCCTGATAATAGTTTAGCAGAGCTTGAGCGCATGCTTGAAAGTGCTGAAGCAATTTTGAAAAAGCTTGGGCTTCATTTCCGCACCATGACACTTTGCACTGGTGACATGGGGTTTTCTGCGCGTAAGACCTATGACATTGAAGTCTGGTTGCCTGGGCAAAATGCATATCGTGAAATTTCAAGCTGTTCAGTGTGCGGAGACTTTCAAGCTCGTCGCATGAATGCGCGTTACCGATTGGAAGATGGAAAGTCTATTGGACATGTACATACGTTGAATGGATCAGGTGTCGCGACGGGCAGGGCGCTAATTGCTGTTCTTGAAAATTACCAAAATCAAGATGGGTCTGTCACAGTTCCAGAATGTTTGGTGCCATATATGGGTGGTGCGACCAAAATTGAAGCGTGAGGGTAGGATGCGAATTCTTTTAACAAACGATGACGGTATTAATGCACGAGGCCTTGAGGCACTTGAAAAAATAGCACGCGAGCTAACAGACGATGTTTGGGTGGTTGCACCTGAAACAGATCAGTCTGGTGTTTCGCATGCCTTGACGTTGAGCCATCCGTTACGGTTACGCAAAGTGGCAGAAAAGAAATTCTCGCTCACTGGCACCCCAAGCGACTGCGCAATTATGGGGGTGCGTGAGTTGATGGACAGCCCACCCGATCTCATTTTATCTGGTGTAAATTCCGGCCAGAATATTGCAGATGATGTGACGTATTCCGGCACAGTATCAGGCGCAATTGAGGGCACGATGCTGGGCATTAAATCTATGGCAGTTTCACAAGCCTTTAATTATGAGGATGGTCTTCGCCATGTAAAGTGGGAGACATGCGAGACGTTAGCGCCAGAAATAATCTCTAAGCTTTACGCGCAAGAGTTTCCGAGCAAAACATTGATCAATATCAATTTCCCAAATTGTACGCCAGATGAAGTTAAGGGCGTAAAGATAACCAATCAGGGAACGTTTACGCATGGGTTGTTCATGGAGAAACGTTCTGATGGGCGAGGGTTCCCATATTATTGGTTGCGTTTTGGCCGCGAAGTACCGGAGCAAGTTGAAAACACGGACATTGATGCGCTGTTGGAAAACCATGTTTCGGTCACAGCATTACAGTATGATTTAACGCACAAGACTTTCAATCAAAAACTCACTGACCTATTCTAGGTGCCAACCCATAGATTCGCATCCGCGTAAGTAGCTTGGAATGATGGCATGAAAACAAAACGTGAGGTACTTGCAGCATTTCTTCTAGAGTTGCGCTCGCAAGGCATTACAGATCACCGCTTGATGTCTGCTTTTGAAGCTATCCCGCGCCGTAACTTTGTGCCTGTTATTCATATATCGGAAGCATATGCACGTGGCCAAATGCCAATTGAATGCGGGCAAACCATGACAGCAGTGGATATGGTCGCTCGGGTTTTGGCTGCTTCCGACATTCAACAAAAGCAACGTGTGCTGGAAATTGGCAGTGGTACTGGTTATCAAACCGCTCTTATTTCTCAGCTTGCAGAAAAGGTTGTGAGTTTAGAGCGGTTCAGGACTTTGAAAGAGAAAGCCCAGTCAAGATTAACCCAGCTTGAAATATCAAATGTGATCTTAAAACTGCAGGATGGCTCAAAAGCGGATGAAGATTTGGGTATTCATGATCGTATTATTGCCAATTGCGCGTTTGATGACATTCCGCGCAAGTTTGCAGATAATCTAGCAATAAATGGAATTATGGTTGCGCCTGTTGGGCCTGCTGATGGCGTGCAGATCATGAAGAAGTTTACCAAAATTGGTGTTCGCATGCAGGTTGAAGATCTGTTTGAGGTGCGCACACAGCCATTTATTGCGGGCGTTGCGAAGGCAATTTAAACGGGTTTTGATATGCTTACTTAACGCGCTCCCTAAACTTTTTTGAATTATCTTAACTGATCAGTAACATTAACAAGCTTTAATAAGCTCGATATTAGTTTTTAGTAATCGAGTTTAGTATGCGTAGAAATGTATTGAGTCGCCGCATCGGCGTGTTGTTAAACGCATCATGCCTTACAGTCTTAACAGGGGTGTTAGCAGGGTGTAGTTCAGGGTTTGAAAGATTTGATTATCTTTCTGCAGCCACACCGCAACCTTCAAATGCATCTAATCCTTATCCTGCAGGCATTGATCCAACCACAACGGCAAGTGTGCGAGGCGGTTTGCGTCCTGCATCTGATGTTGGTGCAAGACCTGTGCCGCAAGGTGTGTATCACAATCCTGAACCAAGATTTGCTGCTCCTGCAGTACAACAGCCTGCGGTTCCTACATATCAAGCACCACAAGCTTATCAGCCTGTCAGACAGAACTTGAGCACGTATACACCTACTGCAACGCCTCAATATACGCGTCCAGTAACAAGATCTTGGTCAAACAATAGCGCAATTAAAGCAACTAGCTTAGCAAAGCCCGCTATTGCCAAGGTTTCACCTCCAATAATTCAAAAAGCGGCACCGCTAGTTCAAAAAGCTGCAACATATGTTCCGCCAAAACCTTCTCCTAAAGAAGTGTATATCGCACCACAAAAAGTTGATCCGCTAAACACGGCATCTGTTACGGCAGCGGCTGCATCAACCGTTACTGCTGCTGCAAGCAATGCAGTAAAAGCACGTGCGGACGGTTGGCAAAAAACAGGTGGAACAACCATAGCAACTCGCCCTGGTGAGACATTATACAATTTGTCAAAACGCTATGGTGTACCTGTTCAAGCAATTCGCCAAGCAAATGGCCTTAACACAAATGATGCATTGCAAGTAGGGCAGAAAATTCTGATCCCTAATTATGTATTCTCGCCAACTTCGGCAATTTCTGCGCCTGATAGTGACCCTGAAACACGTGCTTCGCGCGCTTCAACAGGATATTTGGGTGAAGCTGCTGGAAACATTGGTGTTCCAACGCGTCGCTCATATCAACAGGCGGCTGTTTCTCCTGAATCAGGCCTTACAGTTGACAGTAATCAACGTCGTTATACGCCAAAATCTCATGTTTTGCCGCAAGATCAGCAGCCAAAACCAGATTATAGCATTGTTACAGGTTCTGTCGCTTCCGGCGGTGCTTTGCATGTTGTAAAATCGGGCGATACATTGTCTAAAATCTCCGCCCAAACGGGTGTGAGTGTGCGTACGATTATGGCTG
Source organism: uncultured Rhizobiaceae bacterium (assembly GCA_964645215.1). Taxonomy (GTDB): domain Bacteria; phylum Pseudomonadota; class Alphaproteobacteria; order Rhizobiales; family Rhizobiaceae; genus JAALLB01. Next base: position 15,783 of record CAZXZQ010000021.1, read on the forward strand.
CAAACAAGCTAGAAAATTCAAACATCAGATTGGGGCAAAAGCTGGTTATTCCAAATGGCTCAAGCGTGGCACCTGTCGCAAAACCAATTGTTCAACAGGCCGCTGTTGTTAAGCCTGTCGCACCTAAAGCACCGCCAGCAGCTTCTATTGCAGCTGTAAAAAGTGATGCAAAAGCGCCCGCAGCAACAGGAATTTCACAATTCCGCTGGCCGGTAAATGGTCGCGTTGTCGAAGATTTCGGCGCTAAGAACGGTAGCCAAAGAAATGACGGTATTGATATTTCTGTACCAGAAGGCACCGCTGTAAAAGCCGCTGAAAATGGCGTTGTGATCTATGCCGGTGACGAAATCTCCGTATACGGCAAGCTAATTCTTGTCCGTCATGCTGATGGTTGGGTTTCTGCTTACGCTCATAACCGTAATTTTGAAGTTAAAAAGGGTGATCAGGTTCGTCGTGGTCAAATCATAGCGCGCTCTGGCCGGACTGGTGAAGCAGATAGACCAAAACTTCACTTTGAATTGCGTAAAAACTCAAACCCAGTAGATCCTAAAAAGTATCTATCCTAACTCAGATAATTTCCGGGTTTCCCTATCCGGTTTCGAAATGCCACCAGTCTTGGGGAGACTGGTGGTGTTTCTATTTCTGTGTTTGCGCGAGTTTTAATCTACCTGCAAGATCATTCACAAATTGCCAAGCAACGCGGCCTGAGCGGCTCCCACGTGTGGTTGCCCATTCCAATGCTTGCGCGCGTAATTGATCTTCACTAATTTCAAGCTCAAAATGGTTCACATAACTCATAACCATTTCCAGATATTCGTCTTGCGAGCATTTGTGGAACCCAAGCCACAGACCAAAGCGATCAGACAATGATACTTTCTCTTCAACCGCTTCAGATGGATTAATAGCTGTTGAACGCTCGTTCTCCATCATATCTCGCGGCAATAAATGACGCCTGTTAGAGGTTGCGTAAAAGATCACATTCTCTGGCCGGCCTTCAACCCCCCCATCAAGGGCTGCTTTGAGAGACTTGTAGGATGTATCATCATTGTCGAAAGACAGATCATCACAAAACAAAATTGCTTTTGCGTCATTGTCTCTCAGCACAGCCATAAGGGCAGGGAGCGCATCAATGTCTTCGCGGTGAATTTCAATGAGTTTCAGCTTGCTTTGCGGCACAGTTTTTAAAATTTCCGCATGTGCTGCCTTTACGATGGAAGATTTGCCCATGCCGCGTGCACCCCAAAGTAGAGCATTGTTGGCTGGCAAGCCCAAAGCAAAGCGCTCAGTATTCTCAAGCAGGATATCGCGTACCTGATCAATACCTTTCAGAAGATCAATTTCCACGCGATTGACTTTTGGTACAGGTTGCAACCATTTTTGCTCTGCTTGCCAAACAAATGCCTCTGCAAGCGTAAGGTTCTGGGTGCGTGGCGTATTATCAAAATATTTTTCAAGGATATCTGCAATTCTACTAAGGTGGTTATAAATGCTTTTTTGCGGCGTTTTATTCACTTTATTACCCTTATGATGCTGGTTTAATACATTATAGAAATACATAATGCCTGTTAGGAACAAGTTTTTTTGAATTTAGAATATATCATCTTTATTAGCTGAGTTTGGTTATGCATTATTGTCCCTAAACATAAAGCCGCAAAAATCTACTATTAAAATTTTATCTAAATTTTTACTAATTCCAAATTTCCTTCTGGTATTTCTTGTTATCGGAAAATTAGAATTATATTCTTATAGTTAGTGGAAACATTTTAAATGACTAGTGAAAT
>CAZXZQ010000022.1:0-17457 GCA_964645215.1 uncultured Rhizobiaceae bacterium
TAGCTTTCGTGATGCGAGAGTTGTGGGCCACTAGTTTTTTAAACCCGGACATAATTGTCCGGGTTTTTTTGATTGAACAGGGCAATGGGTTTGCGTGTGAAAACTGTTTCCGTCGGGCCGCGACTCTGGAAAAGTTGCGAATCTGGCAAAGTTAAAGGTGCTATCGCGTCTTGATGCGAATGATTATTTGTAATGTGGTTACGGAAAAAAGGTTGCTAGTATGTCAAACAAGGATCGTCAGAAAATAGAACCGTCTGAAAAGCTACGCTTCCGGCGTGTGTTGCTGAAGATATCTGGTGAAGCTCTAATGGGTGAAGGCCAGTTTGGTATTGATAACAATACGGTGGAGCGGATCGCCGGGCAAATCAGCGCTGCGCTCGACCTTGGGGTTGAGATCAGTCTTGTTATTGGCGGCGGAAATATTTTTCGAGGTGTCCAGCAAGCCGCCAATGGTATGGAGCGGGCAAGCGCTGACTATATGGGCATGCTGGCGACAGTGATGAACGCCCTTGCGATGCAAAACGCATTGGAACGAATTGGGGTTTATACCCGGGTTCTTTCAGCGATCGAAATGACGGCAATTTGTGAACCTTATATTCGGCGCAGGGCGATGCGACATATGGAAAAACGCCGGATCGTTATTTTTGCTGCTGGCACTGGTAATCCATTTTTCACTACCGATACAGCGGCTGCCCTGCGTAGCGTTGAGATGGGATGTGATGCTCTGTTTAAAGGGACACAGGTTGATGGCGTCTACTCAGCTGACCCCAAAAAAGACCCCGATGCAGAGCGGTTTGATCATTTGACTTACCGTGAAGTTCTCAACCGTGACCTGCAGGTCATGGATCAAACGGCAATTACACTCATGCGCGAAAACAAAATTCCAATCGTGGTATTTCCTCTCGGTGGCGACGATCCCCAGGATGGTGGAATTGTTGGTGCATTGACCGGGCAGGGGCTTTTTACGACTATTTCAAATTCTTGACCTCAAAAGCCCCCGAAGCCGATAGTTTATTCCTGATATTAGGCATTGAAAATAAAGGAGTTTCGCGCCAAATGGTGACATAAGCATTTTGCGCGAGCCTTTTCAGGCGCATAAATGGCTTGAAGATAATCAGGAGAACGCGAGATGAGCAGCGACATTAATGTAAGTGACCTTAGAAAACGCATGGATGGTGCGTTAAATGCTCTTAAAACCGAGTTTTCTGGCCTGCGGACCGGTCGTGCGAGTGCCAGCCTGGTGGAGCCAATTATGGTTGAAGCTTATGGGTCGCCAACGCCAATGAGTCAGGTCGGTACTGTTGGTATCCCCGAGCCCCGTATGATTTCAATTCAAGTGTGGGATAAAAGCATGGTTGGAGCCGTTGAAAAGGCTATTCGTGATTCTGGGCTGGGCATAAACCCGGTAGTTGATGGTACCAATGTACGCGTTCCTATTCCTCCATTGACTGAGGAGCGCCGTGTTGAGTTGACCAAGGTTGCTTCCAAATTTGCTGAACAAGCAAAGGTATCGGTTCGCAATATCCGGCGAGACGGTATGGAGAGTATAAAAAAAGCCGATGGTGTCTCGGAGGACGAGCAGAAAAAACTATCTACTGAGGTGCAGGCTTTGACGGATGAAATGGTCAAAAGTATAGATGAGGCACTTTCCGTAAAGGAAAAGGAGATTATGCAGGTTTGATAGCAAACTGCGTGATTTTTTGTTACAAGAACAAACCTTGAGGCTTGAATACGTGCTATGGTTGGCCTCACCGCACCTTCAGGACGCTATTATCTGTGCCTATTACGAGTACACCACAAATCCTAGATGAACCGGCTCCCGGTGAAAATGCGCAAAGCTTACAAGGCGGTAGCGCAAACGGGGGAGGTATGCATGTTGCCATCATTATGGATGGGAATGGTCGTTGGGCTGCCGCAAGAGGATTGCCACGTGCCTCTGGGCACCGTGAAGGGGTAAAAGCGGCCCGTCGTGCAGTTGAGGCAGCTGGCGATTTAGGTGTTAAATATCTAACGCTGTATAGTTTTTCGACCGAAAATTGGCGTCGCCCGGCTCGCGAAGTGCGCGACCTAATGGGGTTGTTGAGAGAATTTATTGCCGCAGATTTACCCAAACTCGCAGAGGAAGGGGTGCGCGTGCGGATCATTGGTGATCGCGCTAACCTAGATCGTAGTCTGCGCACTCTTGTTGAAAAGGCGGAGCGAGAGACTGCCAAGAATACAAGTTTTGTATTGCAAATTGCTTTTAATTATGGTGGGCGTGATGAAATCGTCCGTATGGCGCGCGCTATTGCTGAAAAGGCAAAGTCCGGAGAGCTTGACGGTAAAGACCTTAATGAAGAAAGTTTGAATAATTTTCTTGATACCCATGATATTCCGGATCCAGATGTTGTTATCCGTACAAGTGGTGAGCAGCGCGTCAGTAATTTTCTGATTTGGCAGGCCGCTTATGCTGAGTATGTTTTTCTGGATCAGCACTGGCCTGATTTTAACAAAGATATTTTTTCCCGCGCTCTTGAAGAATATTATGGACGAGAGCGTCGCTTTGGTGGTGTTGGTGGGTCAGTTTATACTGGTCAGTCGGGGTAATTGAAATCATGCAGGGCGCATCGGGTACCAAACCACGCTCGTTTTTATCAGGGCTGTATTTGCGTGTATTTTCCGCATTGGTGATGATCCCTGCAGCATTGGCGGCGATCTATTTTGGTGGTTTACTATTTTCGCTCATGATAATCGCTGCGGCCTTGGTTATGATTTATGAGTGGGTTCGAATGGTTGATGGCAATCAGTACTCATATGTTTCCGTTGGGCTTGCGATAGTAACGCTGTTTGCTTTGATCTTGGCGAGTGTTGGGCAATATTCTTTTGCTTATCTTGCTGCAGTGTTTGGCGGAGTGGTGGCTTGGATGAGTGCATCGCGCCGTGCCCAGCCTGTGTGGTGGCGCGGTATTGCTTCCATCTATATTATCATGCCATGCATAGCATTAATCTGGCTGCGCAATGAACCTCATTTTGGGCGCACACTGACATTTATATTGTTTTTTGTAGTTTGGGCCACTGATATCGGCGCTTATGCTTTTGGTAATTGGTTGGGCGGTCCTAAATTGAATCCCTTAATTTCCCCAAAAAAAACATGGACAGGAACATTGGGGGGTATTTTTGCAGGTGCGTGCGTGGCAGCGGCATTCGGGTGGACCGTTTTTGGTATCTCAAGTGCTCTTGCTTTTTATTTTATGGGTGGTGGTTTGGCTGTTGCGTCTACGCTTGGTGATTTTGTAGAGTCGGCTATCAAGCGGGAATTTGGCGTAAAGGATTCTAGTGGGTTTATACCGGGGCATGGCGGCATGCTCGATCGATTGGACGGTATGATTTTTGCGACTTTTGCTATGGCTGGCACGCTATATATGTATATGATTTTTGATATGGTAATGGGAAACTGAGGATGGCGTTACAAGGCACAGCCCCAACTGTAGCGGGCCAGACTGCAAAGCGTGCTGGCAAGCGTCGTGTTTCGATACTTGGTTCTACCGGGTCCGTTGGTGTGAGCACACTGGATCTGATTGATTATGCGGCAACCAATGGTGAAGATGGAATTGAAGTTGAAGCACTAACGGCAAACGCAAATGTGGACTTGTTGGTGGAGCAAGCGAAAAGATTTAAGCCTAAATTCGTTGCCATAGGTGATGAAAGCCGGGTCGGCGATCTAAAAGATGCTCTTAACGGCTATGATATTGAAGTTGCGGGTGGGCCTTCTGCGATTTGTGATGCGGCTGCACGTGATGCAGATTGGGTCATGGCGGCTATTGTTGGTGCTGCCGGGTTGCAACCGACTTTGAGTGCAGCACGATGCGGTGCTTCGATAGCGCTTGCTAACAAAGAGTGCCTCGTTTGTGCGGGGGATGTTTTGATGGCGACCATTGAGAAAGCTGGCGGTGAGTTATTGCCAGTGGATTCAGAGCATAATGCAATTTTTCAAGTGTTTGACTTTGAACGACCGGAGCGCGTGACCCGGTTGATTTTGACGGCATCGGGTGGTCCATTTCGGTCATGGTCGGCGGCAGATATGGAAAATGTTACACCAGCTCAGGCGGTTGCACATCCGAACTGGTCAATGGGTGCAAAAATATCTGTCGATTCAGCGACCATGATGAATAAGGGGCTTGAGCTAATCGAGGCGGCTCATATTTTTCCTGTGCCTCATCCGCAAATTGAAATTCTCGTTCATCCACAATCTGTTATTCATTCAATGGTTGAATATGTTGATGGTTCGGTTTTGGCCCAGCTGGGGAGTCCGGACATGCGCACTCCGATAGCCTCTACTCTTGCCTGGCCGGATCGGATGCCAAGCCCCAGCGCCAAGCTTGATTTTGCTGAGGTTGCCACGCTTACTTTTGAAGCACCAGACCCTGATCGTTTTCCAGCTTTGCGATTGATACGCGAAGCTGTTGCGCGAGGAGGTGCGTTTCCTGCACTGTTAAATGCTTCAAATGAGATAGCCGTGGCTGCATTTTTAGATGAACGCCTGAAATTTGGTGATATTGCCCGGGTTACCGAAGAGGTATTAGAACAATCGGATCGCGGAAATTGGCCGTCTTCTTTATCAACCTTGGAAGAGGTTATTGATGCCGATACCATGGGTAGAGCCTTGGCTGAGGGTATCGTGAAGAAAAGAGCGATTTAAATCCATATTTTGAGACAAAAACTATCGGCATACGCGCTGGGTATGTTATAAGATTACACTATGCATTGTGTGGTATGCCCTTGCAGGAAGACACTGGACTGGTATTGTCAAACAGCTGTAATCGGTTGGTCCATGTTTATTGGGACTTAAGATCCTTAATTGGTATATTGAGCCAGAAGTACAGGAAAGTGGTTGCAGAATGAGTATTGCGCAGTTGATCATTGTTCCAATTTCTATTGTATCTTTTTTACTCCTCTTGAGCTTTATCGTATTTTTTCATGAATTTGGCCATTTTTCAGTGGCACGCATGCTTGGTGTTCGCGTTGACACATTTTCTATTGGGTTTGGTAAACCCCTATTGAAATGGATGGATCGTAAAGGCACGGAGTGGCGAATTTCCATGATTCCGTTAGGGGGTTATGTGAAGTTTTTTGGTGACCTGAATGCTGCTTCTCAGCCAGATCCCACGCTTCAAGATGATAGTTTGGATGATGAGGCGGCACAAAAACCAGTGACTACACAGTTTCCTACTGGGGATGCGCAGGCTCTCGCTGCGGGTATGACCGAGGAGGAACGGAGCGTTTGTTTCCATTTTAAACCGGTTTGGGCACGCGCGATGGTTGTGGCAGCGGGGCCATTGGCTAATTTTGTGCTGGCAATTGCGATTTTTGCCAGTTTGATGATGTTTTTTGGGCGTGCCGTAGTGGCCCCGGTTATTGGTAATGTGACACCCGATTCTGCGGCTGCTGCTGCCGGCTTGCTAGCAGGTGACCGGATAGTTGAGGTCAACAATAAACAGATTAATGATTTTTATGATGTGCGCAGTATTGTGCAACTGGCGACAGGTGATAGCCTTACAATAAAGGTTGACCGTGATGGAGAGCTGGTTTCGGTTGTTGCCGTTCCTCGCCGCGAAGAGATCGAGGATGCATTCGGTAACAAAGTGAAAATGGGGTTACTGGGTATCAGCTCAAATGGGGAGGTTGAGTTTAAGAAATTTGGCCCATTAGAAGCGGTGGGTGCCTCCGTAAAGGAAGTTGTCCGTATCATCTCCACGACATTTCGCTTTATTGGTAGGCTCGTTCAAGGCAAGGAAAGCGCTGAACAATTGGGCGGGCCAGTGAAAATGGCTAAATATGCCGGTCAGGCTGCTTCTCTTGGGTTTGGTGACCGTATCAGTGATGAGGCGTCATTTGGGGATCGTTTGCGTATCAGCTTGGTCAATTGGATCAATCTTGCCGCATTTATTTCAGTTTCTATAGGTTTTTTAAATCTTTTACCGATCCCGGTTCTCGACGGCGGCCACTTGGTGTATTACGGATATGAAGCTGTGGCGGGCAGGCCGGTTGGGCCAAGGGTTCAGATGATCGGGTATCAGATAGGATTGCTCTTGCTGGTATCGTTTATGGTGTTTGTAACGTGGAATGATATCTCAGGATTATTGGCGTCAACATTTTCCTCCAAAGGGTGATTTTTAGTGATGCGATTGGTTTAATTGGCCATAAGCAGCAGCGGGTACAGCAAAGCGATATGATTTCATGAAGGTTTCTTTGATGAGAGTTTTTTCGGCCTCGACAAATGATGAATGCAGGCAAGACTGGCTGGAAAATGGCCTGTCTGACAAAAGTGTATCGTGCCGTGGTCTTAGAAGTGGTATATCAAAAACAGGGCTGATTATTGCTGCTGGTTCGTTATTGTTCACAGGGCCATTAGCCGTGTCAGCACAGGCGCAACAAGCAGCGCCAGCTTCCGGGCAACCTCCAACAAGGCAACCTCAACAGCAACAACAATTAACACCAGAACAAGCACGCCAACAGCAAGAAGCTATTCAGGCTGCTCGCCAAACTGCCCAACTTTTGCGTCCAGCTGCAGCGCCAACAATCAAGGGAATATCCGTTAATGGAAACCAGCGCATTGAGCCGGAAACAGTTGCTTCTTATCTGACGCTTCAGCCCGGAATGCAGGCTGAAGAAGAGCTGCTCGATCTGCAGGTTAAGACATTGTACAAGACTGGACTTTTCGCAGATGTTTCGGCGAATATGCAACCAGATGGCACATTGAGTATCGAGGTGCGTGAAAACCCGATTGTAAACCGGGTACTTTTTGAAGGCAACAAGCGTCAAAAGGACGATAAGTTTACTGAGGAAATTCAACTGACGGCGCGATCAATTTATACCCGTGCAAAAGTGCAGGCTGATCAGCAGCGCATGATTGAGCTTTACCGTGCAACGGGTCGTTTTGCGACAACGATAACGCCAAAGGTTGTGCCACTGGCACAAAACCGTGTTGATGTTATTTTCGAAATTGATGAAGGGCCTAAAACTGGTATCGCTAAAGTCAATTTCATTGGTAATGACGTTTATACCAGTGCGGAATTGCGCAAAGTAATCCTTACTTCTGAGAGCCGATGGTGGAATGTTTTTGGCGGCAGTACATCTAACTATGACCCTGATCGGCTTGAGTATGAGCGTGAACTCTTGCGTCAGCATTATGCAAAAAATGGGTATGCTGACTTTCAGGTAACGTCTCTTGTTGCCGAATTAACGCCAGACCGTAAGGAGTTCTTTGTGACCTTTACGGTTGAAGAAGGTCCAAAATATGTGGTCGGTGAAGTTAAGGTGCGCTCCGCCCTTGATAAGCTCGATGAAAATTCAGTTGAGCAATTCGTACCGATCAAAACCGGCCAGACCTTTGATGGCGAACGTGTGGAAAAAGCGGTTGAATCGCTTACATTCCTAACCGGTGCTTCCGGTTATGCCTTTGTTGATGTTAATCCAAGGCTTTCACGGTATCCGGAAAGCAAGAAGATCGATATTACATTCGAGATTAATGAAGGCCCAAAAGTTTATGTTGAACGTATCAATGTCAAGGGCAATGTAACGACCCTTGATAAGGTGATCCGCCGCGAAATGCGGATTGCTGAGGGTGATCCTTTTAATAAGGTTCAAGTTGATCGTTCAGAGGCTGTGATCAGGTCCCTTGGTTTTTTCAGTGATGTAGCGATCGAAGAAAAACCTGGCTCTGCGCCTGATCGTACTGAGCTTGATGTAACGGTAACTGAGCAAGCCACCGGGTCATTTTCTGTTGGCGTCGGTGTTTCGTCTACGGATAGTTTCATCGCGGATGTTTCTATCGAACAGAGAAACTTTCTGGGCCGCGGGGAATCTGCTCGTTTCCGGGTGCAGGCATCGCAAAGAACCCGACAAGTGGATTTGCGATATACGATCCCGAGATTTTTGGGACGTAATCTGACTGCAGGTGGTTCTATTTTCTACAACAGGGTGGACAATTCTCTGAACACTAGAAATGGCGACCGAGGAATAGGCGGATTTGTTCAAGAATCGTATGGCTTTGGTATCAACACAGGATTCCAGATTTCTGAATATGGACAAGCTGGATTAAGCTATCTTTTTAGTCGCTCCAATGTAGATTTTGGAAACCAGAGTTTCTTACCGGTTCCGGTATTGAACCTGGTGCCGCAACTTGATGAAATGGGTATGCAGATAGAGGATCTTGAGGGTAATCCTGTTCTTGTTGAAGAGCTTGCCAATGCAACATTCAATTCTGATACTGGTAATTTTGAGCGTATCTCGGGACTAGATGCGGAAGGTAATCCCACCTTTACCCCTGTGACTGATGAAGAATTACAAGCGTTGTTGCCGGCAAATCTCCTTTTTTCCGAGACATCGATAGCTGCTAACGGTGTTGATCGATTAGGTAACCCTTTATCTGTTGCCGATTTAACTGAGTTAAACCCATTTTTTATCGGGAGCAGGGCTCCAGGATTAGTATTCGATGATTGTAGTGATAGCCTTATAGGGCAGCCATTTCGTTGTGAATCTGAAGGTCGATTTACGACTTCTCTTTTAAGTGGCACCGTTTCCTTTAGTACTATCAATGATCCGTTCAATCCTAGTAATGGTTGGCGCGCGCGCGGTACCGTTAGCGTTGCGGGTCTTGGCGGCAATGTTCAATATGCACGTGCTGAATTTGATTCAGCCTATTATAAACGATTGCCGGTTTTTAATGACTTCGTTGGTGTACTGAAATTACGAGGCGGTTATATTCAGGGCTATGCTGGTGATACCGTTCGCATTCAGGATCGTTTCCGTCAGGGGGCATCAAGCTTTCGAGGCTTTGAGATTGCAGGGGTTGGGCCTCGTATTTTGGTGCCTTTGACCGCGGATTCCGTAGAGGACTCAACTCAGTTTAATACACTGCGCTCAATTACTGGCGGTGGTGGTGGTTTTAGGACTGGTAATGGTGTTTCTTTTCAATCCCAATCAATTGGAGCAAATGCTTATCTAATCGGGACGGCAGAGATATTGTTACCATTACCGCTTCCCGAGTCTTATGGAATTAGAGCCTCTATCTTTACGGATTTTGGCACCGTTGGTCTTGTGGATGATGAAACGAGAGCCCTTAATAATACCGTTGGCGTTGATGGCACGCCGCTGTTCAGGATCAATTCTTTAGGTGTGGATATTGACAATGATGGTCTGGTTGATGAAACGCCCATACAAGAGCAATTCGGTGGTGGCACTAACCCTAATGCTGGCCTGCCATTTGCAGATGGGTTTGTCGGGCCCATTCAAGATGATCTTTCTTTCCGGCTGACTGCGGGGGTTACAATCAGCTGGAATTCTCCATTCGGGCCGATCCGTTTTGATATCGCTGAAGTCTTCATTCGGGAATTCTTTGATGAGACCGAAAGTTTCCGATTTAGTGCTGGGACAACATTTTAAAGGTAGAGGTAAACCAATGAGAAAACTATTTTTTGCAATTCTGGGTGTGACGGCGATGGCCGGTACACTTACCGTCGCGAGTTCTGTTGTTACGACGGCAGACGCTCAGAAAAAAGGCGATGCGCCAATTATTCTGATCGTTAATCAAGCGCAAATTCTTGCCCAATCCAAAGCTGGTAAGTCGATGGCCAGCCAACTTGAAACCTACCAAAATAGTATCAGATCTGATCTTCAGGGCGAGAAGTCGAAATTGGAATCGGACATCAAGTCATATCAACAAAATCGTGATCTCTGGTCCCAGGAAGAGCGTCAGAAAAAAGAACAAGAGTTGGCAAGTCGCAGTCAGGTTGGATTGCCGCAAATGGGTAAAGTGATGGAATCTGCGTTTGTGCAGACTGCCCGTAAAGCTGAAAATGATATTCTTCAAGAGGCCGCGCCAATCATGGAAGAAATCGTGAAAAAACGCGGCGCTACTATTTTGCTCGATCGTTCGGCTATTATGTATGCGGCAGAAGAGACCAATATTACGCAAGAAGTTATTTCCAAGCTGGACAAGAAAAAGAAATCTGTATCAGTGGAGCAAGTCTCTCTGTCAGACTTACAGCGCCGTGCAGCTGAAGCCAGCAAGAACTCACAACAACGTTAGTCGGATTCACGTTTCCTAATTAAAACCGGGGCCTGGTGCTCCGGTTTTTTCATTTAAAATTGGCTGACTATACTATAATCGGTTCATCATGGTTGATACTCGGTTTTTTGAAATTGCCACGCCTGTTAGCGCTGCTGCATTGATCCGGCAAGTGGATGGGGAACAAGTATCGATATCCGGAATGTCTGAAGATCTGGAAACGGTATTGGTTGCAGGTGTTGCATCACCTGGAAATGATATTGGCATTGATCGTTGTATTTATGCGAACGATAAGGCTAATTTAGGAAACGCTCTGGCATCAAATTTTTCCATGTGCCTCATTAACGAGAAGCTGATTGATGAGATCACCGGAGAAGATACAATTCCATCTGGTGTTGTGGTTAAAGTCAAAAACGCACAAATCGCATTCATACAAATTATAAATATTCTTTATACAGAAAAAATTATTGAATGTGATGAACATCAATTGCATTTAACTGCTCGCGTCGGGGAAAATTGCAATATACACCCAACAGCTGTTATTTCCTCTCGGGCTGAAATTGGTGCGCGTTCATCTATTGGCCCTCATAGCGTGGTGGGGCCAGGGGTGATTATTGGAAATGATTGTACTGTTGAGGCTGGTGTAACCATCACTCATTCGATATTAGCTGATGGTGTCACAATTTTTGCAGGTGCTCGTATTGGTCAAGCCGGGTTTGGATTTGTAGAAGAGAGGGGGGTATTATTGCGTATGCCCCAACTTGGGCGTGTTATGGTTCACGATGATGTTGAGATCGGTGCAAACTCAACTGTTGACCGTGGTACTCTTGATGACACAATAATTGGGCGTGGTACGCGTATCGACAATCAGGTGCAAATTGCTCATAATGTTGTTTTAGGTGAACAATGTATTCTTGCTGCGCATACTGGTATATCCGGAAGCTGCATTGTCGGAAATAATGTGATGTTTGGAGGAAAAGCAGGTTTGGCAGACCACCTTGTGGTTGGCGATGGAGCCCGCATTGCTGCGAATGCAGGATGTATGCGTGATGTACCAGCGGGCGAGACATGGGCAGGGGCGCCTGCTATGCCAGTGCGAAAATTTATGCGGCAAGTCGCGACTCTTGCAAAATTAACAGATGAGAAGAATAAGAAAGTTTAAAAAATGACCTCTCTGGAACCAGGAAAAACGATATTATACCTTGATGCTATCAAGAAAATTTTGCCACATCGGTATCCCTTTTTAATGATAGATAGATTGGTGGATATCAGGCCTGATGAAGGCGCAATTGGTATTAAAAATATAACGGCAAATGAAGAAGTTTTTCAGGGGCATTTTCCCCAGGAACCAGTTTTTCCTGGCGTTTTAATTGTTGAGGCGATGGCGCAATCAGCAGCAACTTATGCGGCTTATACAGAAGATGTTGATATGGAAAATAAAATCATCTTGTTTATGGGCGTGGATAAAGCCAAGTTTCGTCGCCCGGTAGTGCCAGGAGATCAATTAGAGTTGCATGTAAAAATCACCCACCGTCGTCCACCGGTCTGGCGGTTTTCCGGAGTTGGTATGGTTGATGGTAAGAAAGTTGCTGAGGCGGAGTTTTCAGCAATGCTTGCCAATCCACCGTCGGCTTAATATGAATTAGGTATCAGACTGCTTTTATGTCAGCGCTTATTCATCATACTGCGATTATTGAAGACGGCGCTAAGCTTGCCGACACGGTAAAGGTGGGCCCATACTGCCATATTGGTGAGAGCGTAGTGCTGGAAGCTAATGTAGTTCTTGAAACGCATGTTTGTTTAAAGGGTAGGACCCGGATTGGAGAAGGGACGCACATCCATCCGTTTACAGTGCTCGGTGGCCCCCCTCAACATCTTGGTTACAAAGGACAGCCAACAGGTTTGTTCATCGGGGCCAATAATACAATTCATGAACATGTGACGATGCATATTGGAACTATTGAGGGCAATGGTGAGACCCGCGTTGGAGAGAACAATCTTTTTATGGCCGGATCACATGTTGCCCATGACTGTATAGTCGGAAACAACACCGTATTTGCAAATAGTAGCATTATTGGTGGTCATGTGCTCATTGAGGATTTTGTTTTCCTGGGTGGTGGGGTAGCCGTTCATCAGCACTGTCAAATTGGTATGCATGCATTTCTTGGTGGTGGGGCGATTGTTATTCATGATGTACTCCCATTTGTGTCGGTCAATGGGAATTATGCAAAAATTGAAGGATTAAATGTTGTTGGCCTGAAGAGGCGAGGTTTTTCCCGTGAAGAGATTGCTACGGTTCGTTCCGTGTATAAGTCGCTTTTTTCTGATGAAACCTCTTTTCAAGAACGTTTAACAGAAACGCGAGAGAAATTTCGTGACCATAAATATGCACTGCAAATGATTGATTTTATCCAGCGCGAGAGAGTTCGCCCGATAATGATGACTGGTTGAGGTGGAATTGGCACGTTGGCAGAAAATAGGTATCGTTGCTGGTGGCGGCGCTTTGCCGGTACGTATCGCTGTACAATGTGTCAACCAACAATATCCTTTTCATATGCTTTGTCTAAAAGGAATGGCAGACGCTGAGTGTAAAAATCATCCCTTTACTGAATGCTCTATAAGTGAAGCCGGAAAAATATTTCGTGTTTTGCGGGAGGAAAGGTGCGATGCCATTGTGATGGCGGGTATTGTTCAGCGTCCTGATTTTTCTACCTTACGGCCTGACTGGCGGGGGGCGGCATTGCTTGGGAAATTGGCAAAAGCTGCTTTGTCAGGCGATGGCGCGCTTCTGGGAGCTCTTGTTGAATCCTTTGAAGCTGAAGGTTTTCTCGTTGTGGGTGCCGAGGAGGTCTTGGGGAATGCTACCCCAGAAGCGGGCGCTATGGGAAAGTTCGCGCCTCACGGCGATGATTTTATCGATATTGTTAAAGCGGTGAATGTGGTGAGGGCGATTGGCCCTTACGATATAGGGCAGGGTGCCGTTGTTGCCTCTGGACAAGTCTTGGCGATTGAAGCTGTCGAGGGAACTGATTTAATGCTGGAGCGATGCGTTGGCCTACAGGCGCGGCTTTCTATTGCGACGCCTGGTGGTGTTTTAGTGAAAATACCCAAACCGGGGCATGAATTGCGTGTTGATTTGCCGACTGTTGGCCCGGAGACTTTGCACGGTGTGAGGCGGGCAGGGTTACGGGGGATTGCTCTTGTGGCTGGTGAGGCCATTATCATGGAGCGTGAGGCGATGCATAAGTTGGCAGATCAATTGGAGCTTTATGTATATGGTTTTACTTGGGCGGAGTTAGAAGAGCGGGCAGTGTCGACACATGCTTCTGCATTAAATACATAATGCTGTCTGATCGTAAAAAACTAAGCTTGATGCTTGTGGCTGTGGAACCTTCAGGTGATGCTCTTGGTGCTGATCTAATTAAATCCCTGCGTGAGCAATATGATGATGAGTTGAGCTTATGCGGATGTGGCGGTCCTTTAATGATGGCAGCTGGGTTTGAGAGTGCATTTTCTATCGAACCCCTTTCAGTAATGGGGTTTACAGATGTCGCAAAAGCATTACCTGAAGCCTATGCAAGAACTGGAGAGCTTGCAAGCTTATGTAAAAGAAAAAATATTGATGGTGTTATATTTATTGATGGTTGGGCTTTCTCGCGCCTTGGCGCGCAGAAAATAAAATCTATCTCGCCGGAAACAAAACTATTTAAATATGTCGCTCCACAGGTTTGGGCATCAAGACCGCAACGTATCAAGTTTGTGAAGAAATATTTTGATGGTGTGCTGACACTATTACCCTTTGAAGAAAAAATCTTTTCCAGTGAAGGGGTGCAATCGTGCTTTGTTGGTAATTCAGTTTTTCAACATGCATGGCAACAACGATCGAAAGATTGTGGTGATCTTTTCCGTGAGCGGCATGGTGTAGGGGATGATCCTCTTTTAGCGGTATTGCCGGGTAGTCGTTTTCACGAAATAAAACGACTATCCGCTCCGTTTATTGAAACTATCGGGTTGTTACGAGAGAAAATCAGCAACCTTAAAATTGTGCTTCCTCTGGCGCCTTCTGTTCAGCAAGAGGCAAGTGAAATTTTTTCGAGCGTAGAAGATATAATTTTTGTAGGGTCCGAAGAAAAGTATGAAGCTTTCTCTGGAGCAAATGCGGCATTAGCGGCTTCGGGTACGGTAACAACTGAATTGGCGCTTTATCAAATACCGATGGTTCTTGCTTATAAGCTAGATCGGCTAACTGCAATTTGGGTTCGTCGGGTCATAAATATAGAGCAAGCCAGTATCTTGAGTATTATGGCCGGACGTGAATTGATCCCCGAATTCCTTCAGGAAAACTGCAAGCCAGAATTAATGGCAAAATCACTACACTTGCTTTTAACCGATACCAAAACACGAGATGCGCAACTTAAAGGGCTTGAGCCTATTCTTGCTGAGTTGCATCTCGATGGCCCACCAGCAAGCACAGTTGCTGCACAGACTTTATTGGGTTGGTTAGGTTTCAGCCGAGCCCAATCTAACTAAAGCAGTGCATAGTATGGCTTGGTATGATTAATTTCTGCTTCAAATAACCTTGGACCGCAGGGTCTGAAAACAAAATATGATTAATGCTGGACCATGGTCTTGCGAATGGCATAGTATTTGGAAGTGGTCTGAGGTGGTATGGTTGATCAGTTGCACAATGGTTCAGGTGAGTCATTGTGGGGGTGGTCTTGTGTATAGGGAAAAGATCAATGTTAATCCAGGGTTACCGTTCTTTGATAATGGGTCCGATTGTGGGGTTGGCGTGTGCCGTAATGGTACAAGCAAATGCTGATGCTCAGAGTTATGATGCGAAAGCTGTTTCAATTCAGGACTACACAGGCAATGTTGAAGTTGTCAGTAGACCCGTAGAAGGTGATGATCAAACAATTCGAGTTGAAATACGCCAAGGAAACACTTTCCAACCTGTTGAAGTTGGGCTTGATGGCGATGTAGTGGTGGTAAGTGGCGAACCATGGCGTGAAGAAGAAACAAATTCTTGCTGTGATAATCGTATTAGAAGGGAATTTCATCCCCGAACAGGGCGTAAGACCACAACTGGCAAATCAGTTGATGAAGATTTTTTTGCAAATTATCCTACATTACTAATAACTATTCCCATGCAAAGCAATGTTAGTTTCATCGATACCCGTATGCAGTTGGCCATGGATGATATTAGCGGGAAACTCGATTTACATGGGTGTTATGTATACGGAACGACTGGCAATGTTGATGAAGCGGTCATAGGAATTATGAACGGCAGTCGATTAATAATGGGGAATGTTGAGTCTGGTATTGAGGTTGACCTTTCTGGCGATACCGATCTGAAACTTGGAAATGTATCTATTGCTGATGTAGATATTGCGGGCCCTGGTGATGTGGTGTTTGATCGCGTGGATGGCATGCTTGATATCTCTATTGCGGGATCAGGCATTGTTCGCTCAGATTGGGTGGAGGGCCCCATGACCGTGCGAGTTGCAGGTTCTGGTGGAGCAGCCATCAAGGATGGACGTGCAGATCGCCTCAAGGCAATTGTTGATGGCTCTGGCGGTGTTTTGTTTAATGGGTTGGTTGTAAACCCGGATTTGCGACTTTATGGGTCCAGTGAGGTTCGATTGGCCCGTATTCAGGGGCGCGTTGTCCATCACGGTAGCGGGCAACTCTGGGTTGGCGGTGAACTGCGCGAGAAGCGTTAGTTTCCATCTGCAAACCTTTTCAGTTGAATATTTCTGCCACAGCGCGTACGCCATATAAATGGCCTAGGGGTGTAGCTCAGTTGGTAGAGCATCGGTCTCCAAAACCGAGGGCCGGGGGTTCGAGTCCCTCCGCCCCTGCCATTTTAATTCAATGAAAACAATCATTTAGTTTTCCGCTCCTGTATCATTCCGAAAAATTGGGCCGTTGGTTTTTCGGAAGATTCCAAAAATTCGTTCTCCTTTTGACTGATTTGCTTTCTTATTTGTCGGCCATTGAGGCTTTTGCGAAGGGCTTTTCGAGCACTTTCGAGGGTCACTGGCGAGTAGGTTTGATCCAGGCGGGCGTTTTTATCGAGGCCGTTTGCCATTATCGCGGCGCGCTCTTCAGGTGATGCGTCACCTAGCTTGGCCTCATGATTGAACGTACGGCGGATATCATAGGCCACACGAATCTCATCCGTACTAAGAGCATATTTTCGAACTAACGCAAAATCTTCAGAAAACTCAGAACTATCTCTCCAGGGAATGGGGTGTCCGCGATCACGTGCTATGACGTGACGCCTAAATATGGGCGCGTCAGGCAAAATTTCTGCGTCAATCGTATTGAGATAAGAAAAAATAGCATCGGGCAATGCGGGATCGCGGTCAAAAGTCCATATGCCATCTACGCCGGTTTTTTTGCGTTCAATTCTGAGATAATAACCTGATCGCTCTTTCTTGAATTCACTGATTGTGAGTTTGCGAGCGTCAACGGGTGCAAATCCGCATGCATAAATCAGTCGAACGCACAGAGACATGGCGTGCATATTTAATTCAATTGCGCCCTCAACCAGGGCTTGAATTTCTTGGGGGTAAAAGATGGCCTGGCGGGGTTTGGGTGAGTGTGTACGGATCACTTGCGCGGGGTTTTGGGGGATGATGCCACGCGCATGTGCTTGCTTTAGTGCTTGTTTGAGTTTTGAGATGCAGCGTTTGCGAGTGCGAGGCGTAGTGTTTTCTTTCAACCAAATGTCAAAGGTCTCGCAATCCGCCAAAGTAATTTTTGTAATGAGCTTATCGCCGAGTTGTGGGCCAATGTGATTCCACGCTGTATGGTATTCTTCGACGGTCCTTCGGGCTTTCCCTTGCAGGAAATAGGGTGAACGAATCCAAGTTTGGTAAAATTGCTCGAGGCTTCCCGGGGGGTAGGTTGGTTTGTGTTTTTTTTCCGGCAGACCGGCCTTTTTACGGGCAACGGCTTCTTTTGCCTCTGCATAAAGATTTTTAACTCTTTGACGATTTGCAGGGGTATCTGGGCCAATGGCGATGGGCTCAAAACCACAAGCGCGCATGGCTTTCGAAGGCTCCCAGAATAGGCGGCCATTAATGAGGCGAGTGTATCTCAGTTGTTCACTCAATTTGACCATCGTCTTCCCCAAAAGCCATTGCGATTGCATGAGCAACATTTTTTTGTTCGGTGTCAAGTCCTGGAGCATTTGTGGCAGTGATTTGAATGGATCCATCGGGGTAGAGCGCTACCACGGGCAAAAGGCCTTCAGCACGGATTAATTTGAGTATTTTGGGTACGCGGCGCATTGGTGAAATTTGCTTTTCAGTCATCGGCAAATCTCGTGGTTTGTGCCACCTGTGCTAGTTGTGCCACCCCTTAAAGGGGGGTGGCACACTGGCACAAGCACATGGTCGGTG
>CAZXZQ010000023.1:0-16925 GCA_964645215.1 uncultured Rhizobiaceae bacterium
CTTCACCGTCCATTGTGATATTGCCTTCGCGAATGTTGAGCATGCCGAAGACGGCTTTCATCGCGGTGGATTTACCAGCACCATTTGGGCCAACCACAACTGCGATCTCGCCTTTTTCAACACCGATGGTGCAGGAGTGCAAAATGTCTGCGCCGCCATAACCACCGGTCATGTTTTCACCAAGTAGGAAGCTCATGAGTTTACTCCCTTCTTTTCTTTGTTCTTTAAGCCAGTTCCGAGATAGGCCTCAATCACCTCTTCATTGTTCTTCACTTCTTCAGCTGTACCTTCAGCCAGCACTCTGCCTTCAGCCATACAGATCACAGGATCGCAAAGGCGAGAAATGAAATCCATGTCATGCTCAATCATGCAGAACGTATAGCCGCGCTCTTTGTTGAGACGGATGATCGCGTCACCGATCGTGTTTAAAAGCGTGCGGTTCACGCCCGCGCCAACTTCATCAAGGAACACGATTTTCGCGTCCACCATCATGGTGCGGCCAAGTTCTAGAAGCTTTTTCTGACCGCCAGATAGGTTGCCAGCTAATTCGTCTGCCACTTGCGGGATTTGCAGAAAGTCGATGACTTCATCGGCTTTTTCGCGAATGGCTTTTTCTTCTTCCAAAACCTTTTTGCGGTTCGTCCAGGTTTGGATAAGGCTTTCGCCAGATTGGTTGCTAGGCACCATCATCAGGTTGTCGCGTACGGTAAGGGTAGAGAATTCATGCGCGATCTGGAAAGTGCGCAACAAACCCTTGCCGAATAATTCGTGTGGCGTGAGGCCTGTAATGTCTTCGCCGTCCAACAATACCTTACCCGATGTTGGCGGGTGCAGACCTGCTATCACATTAAAGAGTGTAGTTTTGCCAGCGCCATTTGGACCGATAAGGCCGGTAATAGAACCAGTTTCAATAGTGATTGATGCGCCGTCAACGGCACGGATACCACCAAAATGTTTATGAACGTCTTCGACGACAATCATTGCTTATCCCCAGGCGCAAGTTTGTTGCGCGCTTAATATTAAAACGGCCCGGAAATTTTCCAGGCCGTTCTTTATTCGTTTAGCTAGTCTTAGCGGAATTTCGCTGTTGTGTTCTCGCCGCCTTTGACAAGAATTTCACGGTAGTTACCAGCGCTTTCGCCGCCACCGATAAGTTCAACAGCTGTTGCACCAACATAGTCAATTTCTTTGCCAGCAGCTAGAAGCTCAAGAGCTTTGCCAAGTTCGCCTGGAAGAATTTTTTCGCCAGGTGCGTTAGCAACGTCCATAACTTTCTTAGCTAGGTCAGTTGACTTCGAAGAGCCAGCAGCTTGCATTGCAAGCATGATAAGTGCAGCAGCATCGTATGATTCAGCTGAGAAAGCATCTGTCTTGATGCCAGCAGCTTTTGCCATTTCGTCGAATACTTCAGCACCCTTGCTGTCTGTACCAGGAACAGTGCCGAAAGAACCGTCTAGTGCAGAACCAATTGCTTTTGGTAGTGAGTCACCAATCATGCCATCAGGAAGTACGAATGTGTCAAACGCGCCTGAGTCCAAAGAAGCTTGGATGATGCCTTTACCACCTTGGTCAAGGTAACCAGCAACGATAAGCACTTCGCCACCAGCCTGAGCTAGCGCGCCAACTTCAGCAGAGTAGTCGCCTTTGCCGTCTTCGTGAGCAGCAGAGATAGTTACTTTACCGCCAGCAGCTTCAAAGTTTGTTTGAATTGATTCAGCCAAACCCTTGCCGTAGTCGTTGTTTGTGTAAGTGATTGCAACGTTCTTGATGCCTTTGTCGCCCAAGATATCTTTGATCACTGCGCCCTGACGTGCGTCAGATGGTGCTGTACGGAAGAAAAGACCATCGTCTTCAGCTGTTGAAAGTGCTGGAGAAGTTGCAGATGGTGAAATCATAACAACGCCGTTTGCACGTGCAACGTTTTGAAGGATAGCGCCAGTAACACCTGAACAGTCAGCGCCCATGATAGCGTTTACTTTATCAGCAGTTACCAGACGTTCAGCAGCAGCAGTTGCAGCAGCACTATCAACACATGTTGAGTCACCGCGTACAGATACAACACTTGAACCATCAAGAAGTTTGCCTGAGTCAGTTACTTCTTTCATTGCAAGTTCAGCTGATTCAGCCATTGGACCTGTCAAAGATTCAATTGGGCCTGTGTAGCCGAGAATTGTACCGATTTTGATTTCTTCTGAAAGAGCTGCAGAAGACATCATTGTTGTGGCTGCAAGAGCCAGAATAAGTTTTTTCATTATTTCCCTCCCTGGGAACTTAATTTACAATTTTAAATTGTTACCCGAACTTAACCGCCGAGTTAAGAATAAGTATATAGATGTGAAATGGTGATGTGAAGGCAAAAAACGTAGCAATATGCCCCTATATGCGGCGTAGTTAATATGAAAAAGGCTTTTTTATTTCAATTATGTTTGTCACAGTAGGAAATATTTGGACTTAGCGACTGCTGAGGAGGGTAAAAATGCTGATGGGCTGGTTGAAATGGGTAGGTTTGATTTTGGCGTTGGTAATAGCTTACTTGTTGCTATGGCCGGTCCCAATTGAGCCAATTTCCTGGAATGCACCAAAAAACGCAGGCTATGTCGGCGATTTTGAACAAAACAACAGGCTTGAGGATGTAGAGGTGATTGGCCTAGGCGCATATTCCGGCCCAGAAGATGTAGCGCAAGGGTCGGATGGTAAAATCTATATGCCAAGCCATGAAGGTGCGATACTCACCTATGATCCTGTAACCAGTGAAATTAAAGAATATGCAAAATCCAATGGCCGGGTTTTGGGCATAGAGTTTGGCATGGATGGAATATTGTATGGTGCTGATGCTTATCAGGGGCTCGTTAAGTTTGAAAAAGGCAAAGAGATCATAATTGCCCGCGAGACATCAGGCGGGTCACCTATTCTATATGCAGATGATTTGGATATCACGAAAGATGGTGTGGTGTATTTTTCAGATGCCTCAACTAAATTTGGTGCCAAAGAAAGTGGCGGGACACTTGCGGGGTCTTTGCTTGATTTGATGGAGCATGGGCCAAATGGCCGGGTTCTTAAATATGACCCGACAACGGGCAAAACCGATATTGTGCTTGATGGATTAAGCTTTGCAAATGGGATCGCGCTTACCCAAGATGAGCGACATTTGCTGATCGTAGAAACTGGCACTTATTCAATCATCAAATTGGCGTTGGATGGTTCGGGTAAGCGCGAAACAATCATCGATAATCTTCCCGGTTTTCCCGATAATATTAACCCATCAACAGACGGCAAATTTTGGGTGGGGCTTGTTAGCCCACGTAATGAACTGGTGGATAATATTTCGGACATGCCTTTTTTGCGAAAGATGATCATGCGTCTGCCAGAAGCAGTGCGTCCGAAGCCTGAGCGCTACGGTTTTATCATTGAGATTGATGAGAATGGAAATGTATCACAAAATCTGCAGGACCCCGCTGGAACTTATGCATTAACAACTGGCGCCATAACCGCCGATGATGGAACGGTCTATGTGTCTTCACTGACCGAACCAGGGTTGGGGGTGTTGCAGGGGAAACTACAAAACTAAAATTTGAATAGCAACCAAAGAAAGTTCAACGACAAGCGATCGTTGTAGAGTGATGAAACATTAATCAATAGGATGTTGAACACGTTGAAAAATAATATTATGTCATTGGTCAACCATGACTGATTACGGTCAAGCAAATAGGCGATATTTTCGTCGCTAAAGGAATTATGTAATGCCAATAAATGAAGACCATCTAACAAGAGCTAGAATTGATTGGGGCGATGGACTGGTCAAAATTTCGAAGTCATTTGAAGCGGATGGAATTGACGCAGCTCGCAAAGTTGCAGAGGCTGTAATTGATGATGTTTATGGTTATGCTCTCGGTGATGTTTTGTTTAAGCCAACGATGGCGAGTGGTGAACAAACATTTCGTCCGACACGTAAAGGAGCACTTTCTTATTTTGTGGGACATGACAAAGACTATCCACTTGATGGTGGGTTTGGTCTCATGGGCTGGCGCAATGTCACCTCAGAAACAGCAGCACAGTATATCGACGATGATGTAGCCTTATGGATGGGCAGCGTGTCCTTCACTAACAAAGAAGGTATTGTGACCATTGTCGATAAAAGCTTTGGTTATAAAAGGGATGAGAGCGGGCGCTTGAAAATTATCTTGCACCACTCTTCACTGCCATTTCAGCCGTAGTCATTGATTTTGAAAGCTGGAATTTATTCACAACTATTCTACAGAAAACTGTCTAAAAGTTGGGTCGTTTTCGCAACGAAGATAAATCCAGCCCGCTAAGCTAAGGCTACGTCCGCCTTCAATAATGTTAGTACATTCGCCTTTTTTGATGAGTTGTAATCCGTGATGGCGCATGGCGATGATGGATTTTAGGTCAAATTCAGCGTTAGGTTTAGAAGGCAGCTTTGAAAGACGCTTATCTCTCAATTCTTTTGTGAGCTTTTTGGGCGTTGAAACAATTGGATTGCCAAAACTATCTGTTTCTACTTCCGGCTCTTCAGCTTTGATTTCTTCAACGACTGCCTCTGGTTCTTCTAGTTTGACTGTTTCAACTTCAGCCTTAACCTCTTTTGGTTCAGCTTCTTCTGTTACTTTGCGAGTAGCCTTGGTTGGAATTGGCGCGTCAGGGGCTTCTTCTCCAAGTGTTGTTTCAGGGGCAGGCGTTTCTGGTGTTTCTATTTCAACCTTAGCTGTTTCAACTGCTTGCTCTGCTTTAGGCTTTGCTTGAGTTTCTTCTTTAACTTGCTCAACTATGGGCTCTGCAGCTCTAACTTTTTTAATGGGCTCTGTGGCGGCAACTTCAGCTTGTTTTTTGATCGCAGCTTCTACAGCGCTTTGATGCTTTACCTTTGAAGCTGTTTCTTGCGGAGCTGCCGCTACTTCAATTTCTTTTGCTTCGGGAGTATCAGTCGTTGGCGTTTCTACTTTGGGAGCTTCTACTTTTACTTTTGGTGCTTCTGCCTTCGGCACTTCAGCTGCTGCTATAACTGTTTCGCGCGTGCTTGCCGTTGGAATTGCAGGGCGCCTTGGAATAAATGAAAAAGCACGTTTTGCCTTTTTCTTCTTTTCTTCTTCGAGCTTCTTTGCCTGAAGTTTCGCTTCTTCCTCATCATTAATTGCTTTTTTAATTGAAGGGCTATTCGTGGCAGTTTCTGGTAAATCTTTCACCGGAATCCACATAGCAACTTTTTCAGGTAAAAATTGACCAGGGAATTGAGTTGCAATTTGCGTTGAAGAAATAAATTTGGTTACACGTGCCCAGCTGCCTTTTGTTTCGTAGACAACAACACGGCTGCCTGCTGAAAAAGGATGTTCTCGCATTTGCGGACAACTTGCTTCAGGGCAAACGAGAACTCTCGATGGTGTTTTATCCAATGGCGTTAAGAATACGGCAAATGCAGGTGCTGAAAACATCAGCAATGCGAAAGCAATTAAACACGAGATAAACCTCGGTAATTTAAAGTGATTATTCCATCGACTAACATGATCAATTGGCGATGATTGCGTTTTACAATAAACTCGCATGAAACCCCTAACACACTAACACATTACTTCTGACTTCTGCGTTTGGACCATAATATTTCAGAAATATACAAAAACCAAGTGTGATAAATAGACAATTGAAGACAGTGATTAATACAGTTAGTCGTTATAAAATAAATTGCTTGGTGTTATCTGAAAGCGGTGTTACGCTTTATTTAACTTAAATATTAGGCGTTTATACGCCAAAGGATATTCGGAAGTGAGAACTCTTTCCACTGACCAGCAGTCGGCGGGGAAGGAGCGTAATCCGAGAAGGCGCAGAAGAACACGGCGCAAGGGTGTCGAAGCGAAACCCATTGATGCTGCCGAAACGAATAATGATCTGGAACTTGCGCCGGAACAACATGTGACGCTTGCTCAAGATGCTGCGCACGTGAATGGGGATGGCTCCAGCCAAGCGCATGGAACGTCTTTTGCCGAACAAGGTAAAGGGCAGCCTAATTATATTGATATTTCAAGTGTAACAAATTCTAGCGAGGCACAAGCTGCGCGCCGCCCAAGGAATACGCGTAGGCCAGGCCGCAAGCAACCTATTGCTTCTCCTGTATTACCGGTTGATACTCCAGTTCAATCACAGCAAAAAGCGCAATCTAAGCCTGTTCATCAAGTTCATCCTAAGCCCCAAAAATCATCGCTTTATGCGGCTTTAGATTTAGGCACAAATAATTGCCGATTATTGATTGCAACGCCTCAGAAAAAAGGACGGTTTAGGGTTGTCGATGGATTTTCCCGAATTGTCCGATTAGGCGAGGGGCTTGCGCAAACCGGTAATCTGTCACAAGAGGCAATGGACCGTGCTGTTGAAGCACTTGCTGTTTGCGCTAATAAACTTAAAGGGCGCGGTATTCGCGAGCAGCGCCTTATTGCAACGGAAGCTTGTCGGCAAGCTGGCAATGGTGAAGAGTTTTTATCACGTGTGACGGCAGAGACTGGGTTAGAGCTTGAGATTGTCAGTCGTGAAACTGAAGCGCGTCTTGCAGCTCAGGGGTGTGGCTCTCTCATCGACAGAAAAGCAAAAGGTGCTGTTTTATTTGATATTGGTGGTGGGTCTTCAGAACTCATACTGGTAAATTGCAAAAACAAACATAACTCAGATGTGGCAAATCACATCCTTGGCTGGACATCTCTTCCTATGGGGGTCGTCACATTAGCAGAGCAATTTGGCGGGCGTGATGTCACACGTGAACTCTTTGAAGAAATGGAAAACGATGTTCTAAGCCACATTGAGAAGTTTGAAGATCGCAATGCATTGGATGATATTTTCTCAAAAGAACAGGTTCACCTATTAGGAACCTCAGGCACGGTAACAACGCTCGCGGGCATTCATCTTCAATTGCCTAAATATGATAGACGTAGAGTGGATGGATTGTGGTTAAGCTCGTCACAAATGGATGCGGTGATAGACCAGCTGATTGATATGCCTTACGAAGAACGCATGTTGAACCCATGTATAGGCAAAGAACGCGCTGATCTTGTGCTTGCAGGCTGTGCTATACTAAATGCTATTCGCAAGACATGGCCAACGAACCGCTTGCGAGTTGCGGATAGAGGTTTGCGCGAAGGACTGTTATCTCAAATGATGAGTAATGATGAAAAATGGAAGTCTGGTAATTCTGGAAGATATAAGCGGCGAAGACGTCCATCAAATTCAAAAGGACGTGGTGAAAATAAAAAATGAAGAAACCAACCACACCTTCTGGACGTAAGACTAATCTGCGCAACCTTCATACTAAAGTGAAAACTGCTAAGGGTAGAAAGCTCTCTTCTACACTTTGGCTATCTCGCCAGCTAAATGATCCGTATGTTCAACGTGCAAAAGCGGAGGGCTATGCCTCACGTGCGGCTTATAAATTGCTTGAGATTAATGAGAAGCATGAAATTCTTAAAGAAGGCAATCGCGTGATTGATTTAGGAGCAGCCCCCGGCGGATGGTGTCAGGTTGCATCGCAAATTACAGGTTCTCAAGCTGATAAGCCTTACGTTGTCGGCATTGATTATTTGGAAATGGCGCCAGTTCCTGGGGCAATTATTTTGCAAAAAGACTTTTTAGACGATGACGCTCCGGAACTTTTAACAAAGTCGTTGGGAGGCCATGCGCCTGATCTCGTTATTTCTGATATGGCGGCGCCGACAACTGGGCATAGGAAAACGGACCATTTGCGGACAATGTATTTGGTAGAAGTAGCCTTAGATTTTGCGCTGCAAGTTTTAAAGCCAGGTGGCCATTTTTTATCAAAAACCTTCCAAGGTGGCACTGAAGCGAACCTTTTAAGCCTAATGAAGAAGAATTTTCAAACAATTCATCATATAAAACCGCCTGCTTCCAGAGATGGCTCTGTTGAACTTTATTTATTGGCAAAGAATAAAAAAAGTTAATAAAATCAGCAGTGTACTTTTAAAATTAGTTTTAGATTCATGTCTAAATTTTTCTAATTCTGCTCTTTCCCGGACTTTTTATAGTTAATATGTAAAATTTTTTGTTTTTGAAAAGAAGATGTTTACGAATTTGTTCTTATTATGCTCCCACAATAACTTGGGGTCAAAAATGAGTTTAGTGTCCAATTCTAAAAGTACTAGTTCATCGTTTGCAAAACGGTGCATGAATTTTATTGCATTAGGCGGTGTTTCACTAGGCTTAGCTTGGGTTTCACCATTTGTGTCATCAACACCTGAACGGTTGCTTGCTGCGGCAGGCATATTTGTATTGGGCGTGGCAGTCTTCGCATTATATTCGTATTTTTCTAAAAAAACTACAGAGCGTACCAATAGTGACAGTACTGAAGATGGTTCTGAGCAAGATGTGTATGAGGGAGAAACTCAAAATACACATGCTGAACTCATTACACTTGCTTATACCGATAAATTGACGCGTCTTGGCAATCAGCAGCGTATGATTGAAAAATTTAAGACGCTTATAAATGACTCACGTAAGGGCGAAAAGGCATTCTTAGTAGGTCTTGCGGATATGGATGGCATGAAGCCAATCAATGACCTCTATGGATTTGATGGCGGTGATGAAATCCTGAAACAATGTGCACAGCGCCTATCTGCTGCAACGGAAAATGATGGATTTGTTTTCAGGCTTCGCGGTGATGAGTTTGGTTTCTTGTTTCCTGATATTAAAGATCAAAATGGCGCAAATCATATTGGCCGTATTTTGCAGGAAGTGCTTTTAGCACCGTTTGACCTTGATGGACGTACAGTTCGTTTAAGTGGTTCATTTGGCTTTGCTGTATATCCCGAAGCAGGTCATGACTATGATACTGTGATGAAAAATATTGAGAGCGCTCTTTATTATTCAAAGCGTGGTGGCCGTGGTCGTGTTACGGTTTACTCGAAGGAAATTGAGAACATTATTCTTGAAAACGCACGCATGGAACAAGCCCTTCGCCGTGCGATTGCCAATGGTGAAGTGACACCTCACTTTCAGCCAATTATCTCACTTCAAGATGGTAAGTTACTTGGTTTTGAAGCACTGGCGCGCTGGGTTGATCCTGAGCTTGGGCAAGTGTCTCCAGGTAAATTTGTACCATTGGCAGAAGAACGTGGTATCATTGCATCGTTGACAGACAGGTTGTTATTGCATGCTGCGCGTGTTGCTGCTGCTTGGCCAGATGATATTTTCTTGTCGTTCAACCTTTCAAGTGTTCAGCTTGTTGATCCAGGTACGGCGCAAAGCATTATCAATACAATCGAAAAAGCAGGCCTTCCGCCTAACCGTTTAGAGATTGAGGTAACAGAAACAGCGATGATGTCTGATCCTGAAACTGCTTCTATGATCATTGAAGAATTGCATCAGGCGGGCATTAGAATTTCAATGGATGATTTTGGCACGGGCCAATCAAGCCTTGGTCGTTTGCGTGAGTTGAAGCTTGATAAGGTGAAAATTGACCGCGCGTTTATCATGGCGCTTGGTGAAGATAAACCTGCTGAGCATATTGTGCGCGCTATTCTTGAAATGTGTGCAGGTCTTGACCTTACCGTTGTTGCTGAGGGTATCGAGGAAATGGGTCAGGCAGAAAACTTGAAGAAATATGGTTGTCATGCTGGCCAGGGGTTCCTTTTTGGTAAGCCGCAAGATGAACATAAAACTATGGGGTATATTCGTGAATTTATCGGCGTTAACGCTGTCGATGAAGGCGCGCGTATTGCAAGTTAAGTAGGGTTACATTTAAACCGCGAAGGGGGTCGAAATGAATTTTGATATGGAATTAAAAGGCAAGTGTATCTTGTCTGCTGAAGATAATGAAGTTAATCAAATTGTGCTTGAACATACTTTAGTTGAGCAAGAGCATCCATTTGTCATTGTTAGCAATGGTGCAGAAGCAATTGAAGGTTGGCGTCAGTTAGACCCAAAATTGATTCTCATGGATATCTCTATGCCAGTATTAAACGGCTATGAAGCGATTGAAGCAATTCGCGCTGAAGAGGATCCAAACAATAGGGTTCCAATTCTAGTTTTGACAGCACATGCGCTAACAGGTGACCGTGAACGTGCGCTTGAAAGTGGTGCAGATGATTACATCACCAAGCCAATTAATCCGGATGATCTACTGAGTAAAGTTAAAATGCTTTTAGGAGAAACGTCTTCTCCGGTATTTGCTGCTGAAGGTTCTAACAACTTTTAGCCTTATGGTGTCTTGACCTTTGTGTGCTAATTCCTGAGTATATTTATATACAAGAGGAATAATGTATATGAGCCAAGACCATGATCACGATCATGACCACAGCCATTGGTCAGACATGGAGCTTAAGGTTAAAACCTTAGAATCTCTGCTTGTTGAAAAAGGCTATGTTGATGCGCAAGCGTTAGATGTGATTGTGGAAACCTACGAGAAAAATGTAGGTCCGCGGAACGGCGCTCAAGTTGTAGCTAAAGCTTGGGCTGATGCTGATTACCTTCAAAGACTGCGTGATGATGCTACCGCAGCAATTGCCGAGCTTGGTTTTACCGGGCGCCAAGGCGAACACATGAAAATTGTTGCGAATACACCTGGCCACCACAACATGGTGGTTTGTACTTTGTGTTCTTGTTATCCGTGGAGCGTTTTAGGCTTGCCGCCTGTTTGGTATAAATCGGCTCCTTATAGGTCTCGCGCTGTGAGCGAACCTAAAAAAGTACTCTCAGAATTTGGTGTGACGCTGCCGGATCAGACAAAAATCACGGTTTGGGATTCCACAGCTGAAATGCGCTATCTTGTCATCCCAGAACGCCCAGATGGTACTGATGGCTGGAGTGAGGAAAAACTTGCGGCACTGGTGACGCGAGATTCCATGATTGGAACAGGTCTTGCTTTAAACCCTAATGAGATATCATCATGAATGGCCCGCACGATATGGGTGGCATGCAGTGCTATGGCCCTGTAATGCCTGAAAAGCACGAACCAATTTTCCATGGAAATTGGGAAAAGCGCGCCATGGCTATGACAGTAGGTATGGGATTTGCCGGACAATGGAATTTGGATATCTCTCGCCATGCAAGAGAAAAACTGCCGGCTGATTTTTACCTCACCAAAAGCTATTACCAAATCTGGCTCAATGGTTTGCAAAGTTTGATGCTTGAACGTGGCATGGTCACGGAAAATGAGATTGAAACAGGCAAGCTTGAAAAAGCGGGCATTCCGGTTAAACGTGTTGTGAGTGCCGAAGAAATGCCGAGTGCTTTATTAGCGGGCGGACCTGTAAATCGTGAACCTGATACCGAACCAAAATTTGCAGTCGGGGATACGGTTCGTACCATCAAGATTAATCCCCAAGGTCATACACGCTTGCCACGATATGTGCGTGACGCTTGTGGTGAGATTATTGAGATACATGGTTGCCATGTTTATCCAGATAGCAATGCTAAGAGTGAGGGTGAAAATCCAACATGGCTTTATAGCGTTTCATTTGATGCCACAGAACTTTTTGGTAGCGATGCAGATTCTAACCATGTCATTATGGTGGATTGTTGGGAGCCATATCTTGAGCGGTCCTGATCTTCAAAAAATACCTGGCATTAAGCTTGGTGAAGATGGTCCGGTGTTTAAGGAGCCGTGGGAGGCGAGTGCATTTTCACTTGTCGTTGGGCTTCATCAAAAAGGCATGTTTGAATGGTCTGAATGGGCGGATGTCTTAAGCAAAACCATTCATGAAGATGAGGCAGGGGCATCTTATTATATGCTTTGGTTAAAGGCATTGGAGAGAATTATTTCTGAGAAGCAGTTATTGAAGAACGAAGAAATTTCCATACGTGAGGCAGATTGGAAGAATGCTTTGCTTTCAACGCCGCACGGACAACCGATTGAGTTGAAAAATCACTCGAACAGACTCTAATTATTAAGCATTTCTGAGTAAGTGTTCTTAAAATACCGGGGTTAAATACCTATATATTATTAAACGAAATATATTTGGAGGGAAGTATGTCATCAATGGCTCATCTCGATGCGGAGATAGAAAAAACACGCACAACTGTAGAAGATATGAAAACGAAGCTTGATCAGAGCAGCGTTGTTTTGGATGAATTTGCTAAATCAGATACGATTGGGCAGACAGACTTTGATATCGAAAATGCGCGTATTCAAGACATCTTAAAGCAGCAAAATGTAATGGAAGGCAATATTGCCGAGC
Source organism: uncultured Rhizobiaceae bacterium (assembly GCA_964645215.1). Classification (GTDB taxonomy): domain Bacteria; phylum Pseudomonadota; class Alphaproteobacteria; order Rhizobiales; family Rhizobiaceae; genus JAALLB01. The sequence continues at coordinate 12,186 of CAZXZQ010000023.1, forward strand.
TGATCATTGGGCTTGAGGATGCAACCAATATTTTTGGTACAGAATTTGAAAGCATGAAGAGCTATTCCACATGGGAAAAGTTTGTCGGTGTTTTCTCAAAGCAGAAAATGCAGCAGATGCGTTCTGAACGTGTTCGCAACATGTCACTGGCTGGTAATCTGCAAGAGCTCTTGGGTAAATCTGATACGATTGTAGGCATTCTTCAATCTCAAAAAGATGTACTTGATTCTCGCTATGCAAGTTCAGAGGCTTCATTGCGCAAAGTTATTGAGCGTCGCAAATCTGCGATGGGTACACTTGAGGCTACGCAAGCGCGTATTGAAGAATTAAACCCGCTATTGATGGATATGGAAAACCAGATTTCTGCTTCCACTGACCAAAAAACACGGGCGGCTCTTGAAGGTCAGCGTTCTGAACTTGCGACTGAATATAATCAGGCGCAGGCAAAGGAACAGGAACTTTTGGCAGAGAGCCAAACGCTAGAGCGCTATACCTCTATGTTCCAGACATTTGTAGATTCGCTTAACAATCAGCTTGCTGCACAGCAAACGCTTATCAACAAATTGACGATTGATACTGAGCAGCGCGTTGTTCTTTATAAGGCGCTTGAAGATTCATTGAAAACGGCTGCACAACAAGATGTTGCGCATAAAATCAATACACTGGGTAACCAGGTTGATACGGCTGCGGAACAGACCATGGCTGGCATTGGTGCTGCGGCGCAATCGCATATCGGTGATCTACTCGAAATGCATGAAAAGAACATGGTTTCGACAGAAGATATTCAACGTCGTAAGAAACTTGCGGATGATGCTTTTGCACGCCGTTTCGATGAGGTTATGAAGAAACACAATTCTGCAAACTATGCACAATAAGAAAGTTGGATTTGCTGCCAATTATGATTGGTGGTGCCGCGTATGACGGCTGATAAATCACAAGCAGATAAGTATTTTAGTGCGCTTTCCAATGCGTTGGATGGGCTTGATACATATTTGCGTAAAGATGAGTCTCCTGCGTATAGCCATGATGTAATTGCCGCAATTGCATCTGGCTATCTCAAGCGCTTGCAAACGTCACTTGGGTGTTGGCAGAACAAGGTTTCCTTTGAACCGAAGTTTCGCGTTTCTCAAACTGAGAGTGGATTTCCAGCATTTCAAAATGTACTGGCACTTCAACAGGATAAGAAAAACGCGAAAGACCGTCTTTTAAAGATTGATCTGGAAGAAACGATCCGCCAGCAAATGGTTGATCATATTCTTACGCAGAAATCATTTCCTGGCGAATTGCAACGCAAGATTGCGGAGCGGCGTTATCTTGAATCCATTCAAAATGGCAAGCACTTTGGACCACTGGTTTTGCCGCGTACCATTCGTGTTTCTGTGAACCCAAAAACAGGGTATCCATATTATGTGGTTCACTGGGGTTTTTATGATGGCAGCGCAAACCTGCCGATGATTTATATGGCAACGATTGAAGATTCTTCGCCCGACATCGTTAAGGCGCTAGTGAATTCTGATGGCAAGCTCAAGAAAAATGTGAAAATTGAACTGCCGGTTGAAGGCTTGCTTAATCCTGAATTGGCACTTCAGTTTGATGATTTTTGTCAGAAGAATTCTGCCTATAGTTTGATGCCTTCAACAATTGCAACAAACATGGATCATGATTTTGATCATCTGCATCCAAAGCAAGTGCGTCGATTTATCTTCGGGCCGTTTTATCATTCTGCGTTTACGCGCCATGGAGAGAAAGTAGATCAGATTTTGACACGTGTGCGGAAAGCCGAAAATGCTTGGTTGATGACGTGGACAATGCAGGAAATTTTCTCCGTAAATCATAAGCCTGCCAAATGGGGGCTATGGGGCGGCGCACCTGCACGTGAAGAGTTTCATATCGAAACCAATGACCTTGAAAGCGCGCGCATGGGGGTTACTAATTTTCAGCGCCATGCACTTGTGCCACATGAAGCCTATCAGGCAATTTATGCATCTGGCCAAGAAAATGAAATCTTTGATGGATACGAAAAACATGTCATTTCTGATGGGCATGTTTTGACCAATATGTGAGGGTGATATGGATACTGGCTTAACAACAATCGACGAGAAAGACATTGCAAAACACATTGCAACGGCTCAGTCACTTGTAACGAAAACAATCTTGCTAGTTGCGGCGAGCGATAAATCCAATACAGAAATTGCAGGCACACGCAGGCGGTTTGTATCAACGGTTTCAACGTCGGGTCAGAAATCAACGCAGGAAGTTGAGTTCACGAAAACGCTTTCTGCAGTTACGTCCGATGATAATATGCTGACGCCTGTTCAGCATGGTATTTTGTATAAAGCGCGTCGTGCATTTGCGGTGGCGCTTGCGGTGGCGGATGAATTTGCCGAGCAAACAGGCCTAGATGATTTACGTAAGAAAAACGCTGCATCTTCCTTGGATGGTGATGATGCGACTAAGTATCGTGGATTGTTGGAATCTTCCAGTTACATTGCAGCCTTTGCGGCAAGCGCCTATCTGCATCAGTTTGTTGAGAGTGCAGGAGAGCCAGCCAACGATATAGACGAGCCTGAGTTTAATTTTGACACGCCTCAGGATGTGTTGAAATCGCTCGTGGGTGCGCTTGATGGCGCGGCTTCTGATGCCGCAGATGACACGGTGCTGCAATCGCGCGTGCGAGCTTGTGCTGATAAGGCGCTTGAAGAACTCTTGCAGCGTAAAGGACGCTTCAATGATTTAGGTGCATTTGAAAACACACATTTACAACTTGAAAGTGATGGGTTTGAGTTGAACGGTTTTGACGTTGCGCCAGGCGCGAAGACGAAACCGCTCGTGATGACATTCAAAAAGCCTGAAGAAATTGTTGGCAACCACATTGCTAAGTATCAGTCGATGAAACTTGCCAAAATGTTGATGGCCTATGATTTTGATCGCCAGCTTAATCCGTTTGTAGAACTGGGTGGTTTTCTCTTTACGTTCATTGGCGATGGTTCACCGGGCACAGGTAAAACCATTCTCATCCAGATGATTGCGGGTCTCATTAATGATTATTGTGAGGTTGCGGGCTATGGCTTCACCTATGAGAATTTTGGCGTGGATCAGATATCATCTTATCAAGGTAAGTCTGGTCAGAATTGTAAGCAGTTTGTGACGAATGTTTTGAACACCAAAACCATTGGTTTTGGTACGGTCGACGATATCGATCAGGTTGCAGCAAAACGTTCAGATGACAAAGCATCAGCTGGCCAGCAAGAAGTGACGGCAGTGCTGATGGAAAGTTTTGCGGGTGCGACGACGGTCGTGCGCGGGAACTGTTCGTTTGGCATGTTCTCCAACTATCCTGAAAATGTTGATGATGCATTGCGCCAAAGGGCAGGGGCTAGGTGGCTGGTTGATGGTCCGCAAACGCGGGATGATTATATCGATATCTTTGCGCTTCTCGCCGGCAAGAACCACAATATCAAACTGGGCGACCATGACCTGCTAGCCGCACAGGAAATCAAGGAGGCTGTGACAACCGCCTATGACAAACACAACAGGCCAGAAGAAGATGGCTTGTTGAAAGTTTATGAACGCTTTGAAAAAGAAAATAAGCTTAAAACCATGGCGGATGTTGGTACGTATCTGCACATGATCAAACTTGCCGAACCGCGCTTTACTGGTCGCGCGATTAAGAACATTACTGATGCGATCAAAATGCGTGCGATGGATATTGATCTGCCGGATGAGTGGTTCGAGAAACCAGAAAACTTCATGCACAAATCCTATGATGATAAAAAGGGTATGATTGAAGAACTCCGCGGACCGTTCACTATTGATATGGTGATGCAGGAAATCAACCGTTATGCGGATTCCGAGTTCCGCTATACGGATAAATCTGACAACGCTGCGGTTGAAGACATCATCCGCCGTGAACGCCAACGCGAAAAAGCAGTGAGAGAAATCGAAACCATGCGCAAAGACGGACGGTGGGACTCGTAAAGCATGCCATATTCGTTCACCACACTTCTAACCATTAACGAGCCGCATTTGATTGAGCGGTATAATCGCGCTTTGCGATCATTTGGCTATGAGGCCGTGGAACTTTCCAGTTTTCAGATTGATATGATGGGTTTCTCGCCAGAAGTGGCTGAGTATTTGAGCAATCAGGATTATCTGGATGAAAAGAAAGTCAACCGCCGTTTCATCATCCTTTCACCAGAGCAGGCTAATCTTTCTGTCGTTCATACGTCTTTTTCCAACACACGTGATTTAATGGTCGAGTTTTTTGAACGCAATAAGCGCGTACTCTTTGCCCTGACGATCAAGGATGTTGTCTTTGGTGAGATTGAAGACAGTGTTTTCGAAGTCGACGACATTGATGATCTCCTTTCGATTGAGCAGGTTGAATTTAAAATCTCAACGCATGAAAATCTGACAGATAAAACCAACGAACTGAAAATGATGATTGACCGGTTGCTAAAAGAGCCGGAGGCGTGGCGTGATGATGAGATGCTCAACCAGATGGTTGAGTTTTCAAAACAGACAGGTGACATCCGCAATAATGCGCTTGTGCCTGAGGAGGTTTTATTTCGTCATGAAACTTTTTGGGCCTCACATTTTGGCGGCATTTTTATTTTCAATGATGATCCGAATATTACTGTGATTTGTGATCCATCGGCGTCTGGTTTTCGCAAGTCGCGACCTTGGCAGGTTGCATATATTGATATTAATGACCAAGGTGCTGTTTATAATTTTTTGTTT
>CAZXZQ010000024.1:0-16367 GCA_964645215.1 uncultured Rhizobiaceae bacterium
CTTTCCTATCAAACCCATAAATTACAACTTTTGTTTCATTATGCAAAACCTCATGAAACAGAATGGTTCGATCATTATATTGATGTGAATTATACTTGGTCCAAGACCGAAAGTTCCCACCCATGGGAGCGTGGTATAATGAACGCTCTTGCTATTCGTCCAAACGCTAAAGTGCTTGAACTTTGTAGTGGAGATGGTTTCAATGCACGGTTTTTTTATGCTGAAAAAGCAACTTCTGTTTTTGGAATTGATATTAATCCGCTTGCCGTTTCACATGCTCAAAAACATCATATGTCAGAAAAAATTACTTTTGTTGAAGGCAATATTCTAACCGATGTTCCGGATGAAGCATATGATAATGTAATTTGGGATGCATCTCTTTATATGTTTTCAAGTGAGCAATTGAGAGAAGTTATTGAACTCGTTCACGATAGACTTGGCAAAAATGGTGTCTTTAGCGGACACAGCTCTTATGATTTTGATATGCAGCAGCCACATACGCCTGAAGAAATTAATGCATTTGAAATTCTGCTTAAATCTGTCTTTAAGAATGTGAAAATCAGTGTGAACACCACAAAAGATCGCTTAAATATGCATTTCTATGGGTCTGACAGTAAATTGCCATTTGATGACGAATGGAAAGAAGCTTTTGTTTGATCAGATTTGACATTTTCTGCGTTTCAGATTATCACCCATCTCACAGAAACGCGTCCGCTCATAAAGTTGGCGCGTTCTTTGTTAGAAAATTGGAAGTGCCCGCAAAAGAAGGTACGTAACCCCGCAACAATTGCAAATTAATGGTATAAAGTCATGAAAATCAGAAATTCACTTAAATCTCTTAAAGGTCGTCATCGCGCAAACCGTGTTGTTCGTCGTCGCGGCCGTGTTTATGTTATCAATAAGCAGAACCCACGCTTTAAGGCTCGTCAGGGCTAATCATAAAGCGTTTGGTGGTTTAATTATCAACAGACACTCAAATTTTCGTAATTTTAGATACTTAGTATTTGACCTTTTCAAAGGCTACGCTACCTTTTGATTATGAAATCTTTTGCGCCAAAATTTATGATATTTAGTACCTTATCTCTGATTATTGGGCTGACTACTCCTGCTTTTGCGCAGCAAAACGAATTACCACTGGATGGACAGGAAGTTGTAAAACCGATTACACCGCCTGAAAATCCTGATGCTGTTATACAAACGCAAGAGACAATGGATCGTCTCTTCTCTGTTCTGAAAAAAGAAACAAAAGAAGCATCTGCTAGTGCTACCGCCAGACAAATTTGGCGTGAATGGTCTTATTCCGGCAACCGCAGTATTGACCTGTTGATGGGCTGGGCCATGACAGCTATGAGGCAGCAAGAATTTTCCAAAGCTCAAGATTTGTTGGATCAGGTGACTGTTCTTGCGCCAGAATACGCTGAAGGTTGGAACCGTAGGGCGACACTATATTATAGTATGGAAGATTTTAGCCGTTCTATTTCTGATATTGAGACAACTTTGAAATTAGAACCAAGACATTTTGGTGCGCTATCTGGTTTGGCGGCGATTATGCAACGTTTGGACCGTGATGAAGATGCACTGAGAGCATGGTACAAAGTTTTGGAGATTTATCCTGCCAATAAACAAGCGCAAACATCTGTCATTAATCTGGAAGAAAAACTTGCTGGCAGTCGAACGTAAAGACTGTTGAATGCATTATGCTTTTTAAATTTTTTATTTATGGCTTTGTTCTTATTGTTATTGGGCTTTACACAGCAACCTTTATTCTTGCAAAAAGAGTAGAGTCAGATTTTCCACCAATAGGTGATTTTAAGTCCATTAATGGCGTAAATTTTCACTATGTTGATACAGGCCCTGCAGGTGCGGATGCATCGCCAGCTGTTGTTTTTATTCATGGTGCAAGCGGGAACCTTCGGGATCAAATGACTGTTTATAAGCGCCAGCTTGAAGGCAAAGCGCGCGCGGTTTTTATTGATAGGCCAGGGCAGGGGTATTCTGAAGGCTTTGCTGGTTCCAATGATCCAAAACAACAGGCGTCTTCTATTGCCAAATTGTTGGATGTGCTTGAGATAGAGCAGGCCGTAATTGTTGGCCATTCATTTGGCGGCGTTGTAGCAGGTGCATTTGGCGTTTTATATCCTGAAAAAACGGCAGGCCTAATTTTCTTGGCACCTGTTACGCATCCATGGGATACGGGCGTTGATTGGCATTATGATCTTGGTAATACGCCAGTTCTTGGGTGGTTATTCTCAAATTTGGTTGTTGTGCCTGTTGGGCATTTAATTTACCCGAATGCTGTGAAAGGCGTATTTGTGCCTAACCCAATGCCAGAAGATTATAAGGAAACCTCTGGCACGCGTTTGATCTTGCGGCCTGCAGCATTTCACGAGAATGCCAAAGATGTTGCGCGGGTCATTCATCATGTGAAAGAATTTCAGCATCGTTATAAAGAGATAAAAGCGCCAACTTATATTTTCCATGGAGATCAAGATGATATTGTCAGTCTTGAAATTCACTCCAAAAACGGACTTTCAAATGATATCAAAGGCTCAAAACTAGTTGTCTTAAATGGTGTTGGACACAAGCCAGACTACTTAGCGCAAGACCAGATCACAAAAGCAATTTTGCAAATCTTATCTGACACCTGATTGACCTTCACTACCAACGAACGCAATGCGCAACATATTTGTGGCCCCGGGTGTTCTTAGAGGTACACCTGCTGAAATGATAATGCGGTCACCTGGCTTTGCCACGTTTTCTTGGGCTGCGATGCGACAGGCGCGATCCACCATGTCGTCTAGGTCCTTGGCGTCATCGGTCACTACGCAATGCAAACCCCAGCCAATGGAGAGGCGTCTTGCCGTTGCAAGAACCGGTGATAATGCAATCACTGGCATAGGTGGCCTTTCGCGTGCTGCACGTAAACCTGTTGTGCCAGAGGCCGTATAACAAATGATAGCGGAAAGATTTAAGGTTTCAGCAATTTGTCTGGCAGCAAGTGCAATCGCATCAGCACCGGTTGGCTCAGGATCAATGCGCTGGGCAGAAATAATGCCTGGATAATTTGCGTCTCTTTCAATCTCCGTTGCAATGCTGTCCATCATGGAAACGGCTTCAACTGGATAATCGCCCACAGCAGATTCAGCGGAAAGCATGATTGCGTCTGCACCTTCGAAGACGGCCGTGCCTACATCAGATACTTCTGCGCGAGTAGGTACGGGTGCGGATATCATGGATTCCAACATTTGCGTCGCGACGACAACGGGTTTGCCAGCTTTGCGGCATGCGCGCGTGATATGCTTTTGCCAGCCTGGGACTTGTTCAATAGGAAGTTCAACGCCCAAGTCGCCGCGTGCTACCATGACTGCATCAGAGAGTTCGATAATCTCATCAAGTTTTTTTAATGCTTGTGGTTTTTCAATTTTGGATAAAACGCCGACGCGACCTTTGGCTACCTTGCGTACTTCAGCCACATCTTCTGGGCGCTGTACAAATGAGATTGCCACCCAGTCAACATCAGTTTGGAGAATTGCATCAAGGTCTGAATGGTCCTTGGGCGTTAAGGAGCTAACACCAAGATCGGTATCTGGCAGACTAATGCCTTTGCGGCTTGAAATTTTTGATCCATTAACAACTTCTGCAACGGCCTTTTCAGGCTCTTCTTCCACGACCTTAAGTGCTACTTTTCCATCGTCTACTAAAATTCGGTCACCAATTTCTAGCGATTTTAAAATTTCAGGATGTGGTAGGTGGACGCGTGTTTGAGTGCCAGGTGTTTCATCAAGGTCTAGTGTAATTTTATCACCAGCATTTACATCAATACTTTCATTGGCAAATTCGCCTAGCCTTAGTTTAGGTCCTTGCAAGTCTGCAAGTATGCCAATGGGGCGATCTTTTTCAGTTTCGATGTCGCGGATTATTTTAACAAGATCATTCAGCATTTCATGAGATGAATGGCTCATATTAATACGAAATAGATCTGCACCCGCATCAAAGAGTTCTGCTATTGTTTCATGGTTGTTTGAGGCAGGACCAAGTGTTGCGAGAATTTTTGTGCGTCTATTACGGTGCATTATTGGGATGTTACCTTTCTGGATTGCTCAGTAAGTCGAACCATCCAGCTTTCACGATTGCCTGTGTCGATTTCAAAAAAACCAGTTTTGACATGCCCTCTGGTGAAACAATCTTGGACACCTTCAATTTTAAATTCTCGGTCACTTGTGCAAAGAAAAACATCGCCACGCCATTGGCCGCCGCGGTCGGCATCTTCTGCATAGATATAATAGAAGCGAGAGTTAAGGTCACCTTCAATCAATGCGGTGCAACTTTCTGCAGGCACTTGAAACCAGCCTTCTGAAATCCATTTGCCAGCTTCACGATATCCAAGAGCGGCTCCAACTAAGCTGGGCGTGTCATTGCAAATTCGAAAATCAGCTTTTGCATTATTGGTGGCTGTAAGCAAAAGCCCCGTTGAAATAATGGGCAGAAATAAAAAGGTAGAAGTTAAAGCTCTTAGCATCATGGTTGTATAAAAGTATCCGTATGCGAATCTATGCTTATAAAGATAAGCTTGTTGTCACCTACTAGGGGAATCATGTCAACATATGCAGTCTATAAGAATAATTTATGACGTTGATTATTTTTGTTTTTCTGGTCTTGCTATCCAAACACCTGCAAGAATAAATACCCCTCCTAAAATCTCTAGCGCAGATAATTTTTCTCCATAAAGCCACCATCCAAAAATGGCGGCTGTAATAGCCTCGATAAAAATTACAAGCGATGAAAACACAGCTGTTAAAGCGCCAATGGCAATGGTTACCAAGCCTTGGCCTCCAGCATGGGTTAATACACCAAGTGAGATAACGGCTCCCCAACCTTTAGCTGATTGCGGAAAGATTTGATCTTCCATGATTAGGGCTGCACAAAGAAGAATGAGGCAAGTTATGCAGGTAGAAGATAAGAATAAGCTGCCGCCTTTATCATTGCGTCTGCCTTTGCGCATGGCAATAAAATACAGCCCTAAGAAGATGGAGGTTATTATACCATATATGTCACCAATGAGACGCGCTGGGTTTAGTTGAATGCTTGAGTTAATCAATAACCCTAAGCCAATCAGACAAGTGATCACACCGTATATGCTGGTCTTGGTAACTGGTTCATCTATTAGAACCTTCGAGAATATCATAACCCAAACCGGTGCCAGACAAACCATAAAGGTCGCATTGGCAAGTGTTGTGTTGAGAATTGCTAAGTGCCAGAAAATTAGATCGCCTGAAAACATGAGGCCAGCTAAAATGGCTGTTCGATCAAAGCTTGGTAAAAACCGCCATCGGTTATCCGCTTCATAGCTTGCCCAAATCCAAAGAATGGGAATGGCTGTTAGAACCCGCAAGAAAGCGCTTGAAAACGCACCTATTTCTGCCTCTCTGACAAAGACAGGTGAAAAGCCCATAATGGCGCCGCCCAATATAAGAGCACCAAACGCATGGGTGAATGAGAGCTTATTGGAAGTATCTTGTGGTTGAATGGGGGGCATACCTGATTTTCTGGTTGATCTTTTAGACTGAATGTCCATTTTAGATTTTTCTGTTATTGTCTATCTTCCAGACAAAAATGCAAGGAGCTCGATATGGATAATGCACAACAGACCGAACTTGAAGCTGCCGCTTTTCGCCGTCTCGTGAAACATATGCGTGAGCGAACAGATGTTCAGAATATAGATTTGATGAATTTAGCTGGGTTTTGTAGAAATTGCCTTTCCAATTGGTATCAAGAAGAAGCAAATGCATCTGGTATTGAAATGGATAAAGCCCAAGCACGTGAAATTGTCTATGGCATGCCTTATGATGAGTGGAAAGCTAAGCATCAAACGGAAGCTACAGCAGAGCAAAAAACAGCCTTTGATGCAGGGCATAAATAAATAGTTATTTATTAAGCAGGAGATTAGAATGTCAGATGCAATGGTTGCCAAAGAGCAACTTAAATCAGTTGTAGAACGTATTGAGCGTCTCGAAGAAGAGAAAAAAGCGATTGCAGATGATATCCGCGATGTTTACGCAGAAGCGAAAGGCAACGGATTTGATGTGAAAGTTTTACGCCAAGTCGTGAGCTTGCGTAAGAAAGACTTAACTGAGCGAGAAGAACAAGAAGCTGTGCGTGATTTATATATGCAGGCGCTGGGAATGTTGCCCGATTTTGAACCTTCTACGCCACCAACTCCATCAGACGAAGATTAATTTGTGCTTCCTGTGAAGCTGTTGGCATTTCTATTTTGATTAAGAATAGAGAAGCCTGACGATTCAATGCTTGATGGAAGTTTGCCTAAAAGATTTTTGCTATAATCAATTGGCTCAATCTTTGAAATCTTTTGAATAGATTGTTTTGTTGCAAATGCCCATTGACCTATCATGCGCTCTTCAATGCTTGATGGTGTATTAATTGTTCTGTCATCTACAACTTCCGCTGAAACTGTTTTAGCAGGCGCTGTTGAAGCGGTTCTAAGCTTTGCAATATTAATTGGACTTCTTGCCGGAATAGGGATATTCGCTGCAGCGATCTGTAGTGGCTCTGGCTTTATTGCTTCAAAGCTTTCAACTGAGATAGCAACAGTGGTTTCTTCTTGAGCAGGAATGCCTGACAATTGCGCATTAATTGCATCGCTTGCAGAGGCTTGATTATTTGTATCAGTCTTGTTGTCGCTTAATGCTGTTAAGAGTTGGATGTCACTTGAGTTAGGCTGTGCGGGCGTAACAGTATTTGCATCTAAATAAACTTGATTGCGCAAGTCTTCAATTTCAGATGGAGAAAGTGCTGCCACTTGAAGCACAGGCTGTAATACAATCTCTTCTTCAACTTTAGGTTCTTCGACAATGGGTTCCGTTTGTGTGTTTGCTGCTACTAAACTGTTCGAAAGAAGGTTAGGGCTTCTTGTTGGCACAGGGATTGCTGTTGCAATTTCAATTTCTGAATTTTCTTCTACGGTTTCTTCAGCAACATCTGTTTCAGCATCAGGTGCTAATTCTGGCTCAGGCGCTTCTTGCGGCGTTGCTGCTGCTAGCTGAACACGTGGTGAGAATTGCGGTACGGGCAATTGTGTAGCTGTTAGAGACGCAATGATAACTTCCGGTGTTTCGATAACCGGTGTTGGCTCTGCAACTTCAGGTGTTTCTACACCAGGAATTGGAGCTTGCGGCGTTGGTACGCCTGGATTGGTTGTAGGTTGTGCTGCGGCAGGAACGGGAACGCCTGTAGAAAGTGTAGGTGTAGGTACAGCGGGTGTGGCAGCAACTGCAGGTGCTTGAGGTTTTACAGGCTGTGGTGCGCTAGGTGCTTTAACAGGTTTTTTGGCAATGCTTCGTGATGTTGGTACACCTTCATCTTCGTCGTCTCGCGTGAACAGCTTTTTAAGAAGGCTTGGCTTTTTGCGAATTTGTTCGGCAGACGCAACTGAAAACTTGCCGCTTTTCTTGCGTTCATATTCAGCTTTTGCCTGATTGTAGCCCGGCAATGGTTTGCCGTCTGTTGGTACGTGAAGTGTTTTACCTCTAGGGAAAACGCGAACAAGCTCTTTGCGGCTCATGCGCGGCCAGTGGCGAACGCGACCTGTGTCCATGTGAACGAATGGTGAGCCTGATCTTGGGTAATAGCCAACGCCGCCTAAGCCTTTGCGCAGACCTATAGCGCGCAACTTGCTCAGTTTTACACCGGGAATAAAGAAATCAAGCGCTTTACCGAGTGAGTGTTGGCTTTTCTTTGCAACGCCACGACCACGTTTGCGTAACAGCGAATTGGTTTTTGGGGAACGATAGCCCGAAATTACTTTGATATATTTTTTTGAACGCGTTTCCTTGTAAACTTCCCAGATTAAATCAAGCAGTTTAGGATCCATCTTTGTCGGTTCATTGCGACGCCAGTCACGAAGGAAGCGATTGACCTTTTTCAGGCCACTTGAAATATATCTACCGTTTTTCTTGTAGGTGATTTCTGCCTTTTCACCGGTATGAAGGAAATGAAGCTTTAGCTTGCGTGTTTCAGCGTGAGAAGCATCGATCGGAATTAAAGTGAGAAATACCAAAAGCATTGCAGTCAACTGCATGGCTCTCGGGGCAAAGCTTAGCCAATGTTTCAGTCTCAATATTCTGTTCAAAGTACCGACCAACTAATAAACACGAGGCATACTATGCACCTCATTCATGTTCATAACATGTCATAATATGGTTAACATAGCCTGACTAACTGTAATATCCAGTAACAATTTAATAAATATAATTACGTTTATATAATGGCGTTTAATGCCTTATCCAGAACTTATAATCCGTTTTGAGCGTGCATGAAACGCTCTAAGTCGATTTATGCGACTTCAGAGAGATCATCTTCGCTAATTTCATGCGCATTATCGATGCCATAATCACGTAATTTACGGTAAAGCGTTGATCGCCCGATACCTAGTTTTCTAGCAATAAGTGACATCCGGCCATCATAGCGTTCTATTGCAAAACGGATAATATGAGTTTCGGCATCTTCTAGAGAGATGACATCATCCTTATCATTTAGGAGTTCCAAATAATCTTCTGAATGAAATACAGATGAATGCTCCATATCCATCATAGATGCTTCTTCATGTGTAGATGGTTTTGAGGTTTCTTCAATGTTGCGCTGCATTGCAATTTGTGGGAATTCATCAATCGTAAGTTCATCACCGTCACACAAAACCACGGCGCGGAAAATTGCGTTTTCAAGTTGGCGAATGTTACCCGGCCAGTCATACTGTGCGAGCATTTCAAGCGCATCTTGTTGTATTTGCTTGATGTTTGATCTGCCTTCTTCAGCAGCAATACGTGCTATAAAATGGCGAACAAGCGATGGAACATCTTCTTTGCGTTCACGCAATGGTGGTACGGTTACCGGATATACGTTTAATCGATAGTAAAGGTCCTCGCGGAAATTACCTTTTTTAACCTCTTCAATAAGATCACGGTTGGTTGCAGAAATAAGCCTGATATCTACCTTAACTGTTTTCTTGGAGCCGACAGGATCAATCTCGCCTTCTTGGATCGCGCGCAGAAGTTTTACCTGAAGATCGAGCGAAAGTTCGCCAACCTCATCAAGAAATAACGTTCCGCCGTCAGCTTCTAAAAACTTACCTTTGTGTTTGTCAGTGGCACCCGTAAATGCACCTTTTTCATGACCAAATAAAATACTTTCCGCCAAATTTTCCGGCAATGCACCACAGTTTACTGTAACAAGATTTCCAGAGTTGCGTTTGCTCATGCCTTGAATAGCGCGGGCAATCATTTCCTTGCCAACACCAGATTCACCTTCAATCAATACCGGAATATCGGATTGCGATGCTTTTTGCACAATGCGCTTAACTGCTTCCATGTTTGGACTTGCAGAGATAATTTCATCAACGGTCAAATTGCCTGTGTTTACTTTGCTGATACGTTTAATCTCGTGTTCAAGTGCGCCCATTTTGAGTGCATTTTGTACAGATACTTTAAGGCGCTCGGGGGATGCTGGTTTTACAACAAAATCCACAGCGCCTGCACGCATTGCATTTACTGCCGTTTCAACGCCACCTTGTGCGGTTTGAACAATTACCGGTTGGGCGAGTTTGCGGGAACGCATGATATCAAGCACGGCCATGCCATCCATGTCTGGCATTACAAGATCTAGAACTACGCAAGAGATGCGAGAAGCATTTTTACCGGTAAGCGCTGCCACAGCTGCCTCACCACCATTGACGCTTTCGGTTGCATATCCAAGTTTTTGCAACATTGCTGTTAGCAAACGGCGTTGTACCGGTTCATCATCGACGATCAGAATTAAATCAGACATATTTTCGCTTTCACAATCTGTAAGCGGTCCCACCTATGAAACCGTCCCAATTCTGAACACAACTAGCACAGCAAACTAAACGTCCATTTAAAGAGCTAGGTTAAAAAACCTGCACACAGTTCATTAAAATTTTAGTGAGTTTTGTGCTGAGAGTTGACAGACGTGTTTAGAAATACAACATCAGATGAAATATGGTGAACAATATAAGAGATAAATATGCATTCAAAGTCAGCAATAAAAACGCATGCAGCAGATAATAGTGGCGCGGAGAAGGTGCTTGATAATTTACCAAACTGGAATTTGGCCGATCTTTATCCAGGCTTTGATAGCGATGCATATAAAAATGACGTTAAGCAATGTAAGGCGGATGCTGAAAGCTTTGAGAATAAATATGCGGGCAATTTAGCTGAACTTCTTCAGAAAAACCCTCGTGATGTGGCTATGGCAATTGCTGAATATGAGAAGATCGAAGAGGTTATGGGTCGTATAATGTCTTATGCAGGTCTCTCTTATATGGGCAATACAAGCTCTGCAGAAATTTCAAAAGCCTATGGTGATGCGCAAGAGCAAATGACCTTGGCTGGTTCTCATCTTTTGTTTTTTGCACTTGAGTTAAACAGGCTTAATGACGAAGCTTTGCAAAAAGGCATCGAAGAGGAAGCTGCTCTTACATATTACGAGCCTTGGCTTTCTGATTTGCGCAAAGATAAACCCTACCAGCTAGAAGATCAGATTGAGCAATTATTTCATGAAAAATCAATGACAGGTCATTCAGCCTGGAATCGGCTTTTTGATGACACAATGTCATCTTTGAAGTTTAACATTGAAGGTGAAGAGGTTGCTGTAGAGCAAGCGCTTAACATGTTACAGAATAGTGACCGTGAGAAGCGCAAAAATGCTGCAAGTGAAGTATCACGCGTGCTTAATGACAATATTCGAACATTCGCACTTATCACCAATACGCTTGCCAAGGATAAAGAGATATCAGACCGATGGCGTGGGTTTGAAGATGTGGCCGATGGACGGCATCTTGCAAACCGTGTTGAGCGTGATGTTATTGACGCACTTGTAAAGGCTGTTCAGCAGTCGTTTCCTAATCTGTCACATCGCTATTATAAGATGAAGGCAAAATGGCTTGGTCTTGATGTGATGGAATATTGGGACCGCAATGCACCACTGCCGCAAACTGATGAACGTCTAATTGGGTGGGATGAAGCCCGATCTACTGTGCTAGATGCGTATTCAGGCTTTGCACCTGAAATGGCCGATATTGCAAAACAGTTTTTTGATAAAAATTGGATTGATGCCCCTGTTCGTGAAGGCAAGTCACCGGGAGCATTCTCACATCCTACCGTTCCATCCGCCCATCCATATGTGATGCTTAATTATCTTGGTAAGCCGCGTGATGTGATGACACTTGCGCATGAACTTGGCCATGGCGTTCATCAGGTTTTGGCAGCAGAGCAGGGAGCATTAATGGCGCAAACGCCGCTAACGCTTGCAGAAACAGCAAGTGTTTTTGGTGAGATGCTAACCTTCCGTTCACTCCTTGAGAAGTGCGAGACGAAAGAAGAGCGCAAAGCCATGCTCGCACAAAAGGTTGAGGACATGCTCAACACAGTTGTTCGTCAAATTGCATTTTATATGTTTGAACGTAAAGTCCATGAAGCGCGCCGTAATGGTGAACTTACAAGTGATGATATCTGCGATTTGTGGATGTCAGTTCAAGGTGAGAGCTTAGGGCCTGCCTTCACGTTTTCAGATGAGTACCGTTCGTATTGGACATATATTCCGCACTTCATTCATTCGCCGTTTTATGTTTATGCCTACGCGTTTGGTGATTGTCTGGTAAACTCTCTTTATGCAGTTTATGAAAATGCAGAAACGGGCTTTCAAGAGAAATATTTTGAAATGCTAAAAGCGGGTGGCACAAAGCACCATTCAGAACTTTTAAAGCCGTTTGGTCTTGATGCAACTGATCCTGATTTTTGGGGCAAAGGCCTGTCTATGATCTCAGGTTTGATTGATGAGCTAGAAGCATTGGATGACTAGATATTGATCTGTATTCAAGATCATAACTTGACGATTTATTCGTCAAAATTGTAAAATGCCTTAAAATATAAAGGTACGGGGTAATGACGAATACAAAATATCAATTTGGTGCTATCGCAATACTAGCAATAGTCCTGTCTGGCTGTTCACTTTCCAAAGACGAAATCGCTGGCCCACCAATTCTAAATGGTGATTGGGCATCTACGGATGGGGTTTATGTTGCTGAGCTTAGAAATGGAAACTTTAGAGCGATCGCAAATGATACAGGCAGTGTGATTTCTCAAGGAAATTATATCGCAATTTCCGAAACCAGTGTCAGGCTTGAATGGGTAAGCTCAATTTCAGGTAATGCAAACAAGGCAAATTGTGTGAAACCGTCTGCTGATCAACTCGATTGTACAGATCAAGGTGGAAAGACATTTTCTTTGCAGCGTAAAGCTTGATTTTAATACGATCAGTGCTTACAAGCTGGATCAGATAAAGATATGGCTTTTTACAAAATTTGTTAAATTTACATCAGTTGACAAATTGTCGCTTTGATACATACATTCAATCCGTCTAGTATTAAGCTAATGAAGCACATCGGCAATGGAGTTATACAATGGCCAAAAAAGCTAAATCTGCAAAACCAGCAAACGCGATGGATTATGCCGAGCACAATAAAACCTATGACCAATTCATCAAAGGTTCTATTTGGACAACAGTTTTCTGTGTTGCGCTACTTATCGCTATGGCTTTTGGGTTTTTCGGAGGCGGTGGCTTGATTGGTGGCACTATTGCATTAGTCGTTTTAATGGCTGCATACTATTTCGCGCAATAAAGCTTAAGCCAACAGGCTTTCGTAAAATTAATTGTTTAGCTGATGCATTTGTTTCGTCTCAACCAAGTTATCTTTAACCGCCTGCCAGAGGCATAGTATGATTTTATTTATTCCCAAAGAAAGTCGCGATGGAGAAACCCGTGTTGCGGCGTCACCAGACAGTATCAAGAAGTTGGTTTCATCTGGCTTTGAAGTGCTTGTAGAAAAAGGTGCGGGGCTTTCATCTGATATAACGGATGAAGCATTTGTTGCTGCTGGCGCCAAAACCGGCACGTCAAAATCGGGCGCTAAAGCAGATGTTGTATTTAAAGTTTTACGTCCAACACCAGCAGAAGCAAAATCTTATAAAAAGGGCGCGATTGTATTCGCGACCATGGACCCTTACGGCAATGAAAAAGAAATTGATGCGATTGCAAAGGCAGGCGTGAGTGCACTTGCCATGGAATTTATGCCGCGCATCACACGTGCGCAGGTAATGGATGTGCTTTCCTCTCAAGCAAACCTTGCAGGCTATCAAGCAGTGGTTGAAGCGTCATCACAATATGGGCGCGCCATGCCGATGATGATGACTGCGGCAGGCACCGTTCCAGCTGCCAAATGTTTTGTGATGGGCGCGGGTGTTGCGGGCCTTCAGGCGATTGCAACGGCAAGACGTTTGGGTGCAATTGTTACCGCAACGGATGTACGACCTGCCGCCAAGGAACAGGTTGAATCACTCGGCGCAAAATTTGTTGCGGTTGAGGATGAAGAGTTCAAGCAAGCTGAAACTGCTGGTGGTTACGCTAAAGAAATGTCCGACGAGTATAAAGCCAAACAGGCAGAACTTGTCGCGACCCATATTTCAAAGCAGGATATTGTAATCACCACAGCGTTGATACCGGGTCGTCCTGCACCGAAACTTGTATCTAAAGAAATGGTAGCCTCTATGGCACCGGGTTCTGTGCTGGTTGATCTGGCTGTTGAACGTGGCGGCAATGTAGAAGGTGCAAAGCTTGGCGCGGTTGCAGATGTGAACGGCGTATCAATCATCGGTCACGGCAATATGGCGGGACGCATCGCTGCATCTGCTTCACTGCTTTATGCGAAAAACTTGTTAGCCTTCCTTGATACGATGATTGACAAAGAGAATGGTGGTTTGAATTTCAACCTTGAAGATGAATTGATTTCAGCGACACTGCTCACGCATGGTGGGGAAGTTGTTCATCCAAATTTCAAGGACGCAAAAGCACCTGCCAAAAAACCTGCGGCAAAGAAAGCACCTGCAAAAAAGGCGGCTTCACCTAAATCTACTGGAGCAGCGAAATGAGTGATCTAACTAAAAACGCTGAAGCATTGGCAGAAAATGCACGCAAATTGGCTGAAGAGGCTGCGCGCGTTGCAAATGAAGCGGCTGCTCAACCAGAGGCTGCACAGGGTTTGGCGCAAGCCGCAAGTGCTGCAACAGGCGGTGTGATTGATCCGTTTGTCTTCCAGTTTGCGATTTTTGTGATGGCAATCTTCGTTGGTTATTATGTTGTTTGGTCTGTGACACCGGCGCTCCATACGCCGCTTATGGCCGTAACGAATGCGATTTCATCTGTGATTGTTGTGGGTGCTATTCTTGCAGTTGGCATTCCGATTGCGGGCAAGATAGCAACGACATTTGGCTTCATTGCACTTGTGCTAGCGGCAGTGAATATTTTCGGCGGGTTTATGGTAACCCAGCGCATGCTTGCAATGTATAAAAAGAAAGAGCGCTAAGATGGAAAATTTCACAGCGCTTTTATATCTCGTTTCTGGTGTATTGTTCATCATGGCTTTGCGTGGGCTTTCACATCCTGAAAGCTCTCGCCAAGGTAATATGTATGGCATGGTTGGTATGGGCATTGCCATTCTAACGACGCTTTTCCTCGCGGCTCCTTCCTTTGGTGGTTGGGCGCTTATTTTACTCGGTCTTGCCATCGGCGGCGGCGCGGGTGCTTACATTGCCAGACAAATTCCAATGACTGCCATGCCGCAGCTTGTGGCTGGTTTCCACTCACTTGTCGGTCTTGCTGCGGTGATGGTTGCTGCAGCAGCGCTTTATGCACCGGATGCATTTGGCATTGGTTCGCCGGGCTCAATTAAAGGTGCAAGTCTAATTGAAATGGTGATTGGTGCAGCTGTTGGTGCGATAACGTTCTCTGGCTCAATAATTGCATTTGCGAAACTGGATGGTCGGATGTCTGGTTCGCCAATTATGTTGCCAGCACGTCATGCCATCAATATTGGTATTGCTGTATTGATCGTGATCTTGTCGATTATATTCGTCAAAGGCGAAAGCACGACTGTGTTCTGGATGATTGCAATTCTCTCGGTTGTAATTGGTGTTCTATTGATCATTCCAATTGGTGGCGCTGACATGCCAGTTGTTGTTTCCATGCTGAACTCATACTCTGGTTGGGCTGCAGCAGGCATTGGTTTTACGCTTGGCAACCTCGCGCTTATCATTACAGGCGCATTGGTTGGTTCATCGGGTGCTATCCTTTCTTACATCATGTGTAAGGGCATGAACCGTTCCTTCATTTCGGTTATCCTTGGTGGTTTCGGTGGTGATGATGCTGTAGCTGCGGCATCTGATGATGGTGTTGATAGAACCGTGAAACAAGGCTCAGCAGATGATGCTGCTTTCCTAATGAAAAACGCTGGCAAAGTGATCATTGTTCCAGGTTATGGAATGGCGGTTGCTCAAGCGCAGCACTCGCTTCGTGAACTAGCTGATAATCTTAAAGCAGAAGGTGTGGAAGTAAAATACGCTATTCACCCTGTTGCGGGTCGCATGCCGGGTCATATGAATGTGCTGCTCGCAGAAGCGAATGTGCCTTATGATGAAGTGTTCGAGCTTGAAGATATCAATAGTGAATTTGCACAAGCCGATGTGGTCTATGTCATTGGGGCGAATGACGTTACTAATCCTGCCGCGCGGGATGACCCGGCATCACCAATCTATGGCATGCCAATTCTTGATGTGGATAAGGCGAAGACCTGTCTCTTTGTGAAGCGTTCACTTGGTTCCGGTTATGCAGGCATTGATAATACGCTCTTCTATCAAGATGGCACGATGATGCTACTTGGTGATGCGAAGAAGATGACTGAGGATATTGTTAAGTCATTTGATTAAAGGCTAATCAAAGTGCATCGGTTAAAGAAATTTCTTAAATCGCTTTTTGTCAGCATTACAATGCTTTACGTAATTTTGGTGGGCTTCCTTTATTTTAATCAGGAGGCCCTTCTTTTTGTGCCGCCTGAAGTAAGCCAGGAAGCATTACCTGCAGGCGTCATTGAGCATCAAGTTACAACCGCAGATGGAGAGGCCCTAAAGGTTCTTGAATTAACAACGTCAAATACAGCGCCTTATATTTTGTTTTTTCATGGCAATGGATCTCTGGCGCGATATGAAATAGGCCGTGGTCAAGTTCTTCGTGAAGCTGGGTACAATGTCTTGCTGGCAGAATATCGTGGTTATGGCGGCAGCTCAGGGAGGCCTTCAGGTAAAGCAATTCTAGAAGATGCTTTACTGCTTCATGATTGGCTGATAACGCAAGGCGCAAGTTCAATATATGTCTCAGGGCATTCGCTTGGCACCGGGCCTGCAACCTATATAGCAGCCAACCGCGAAGTTAAAGCGTTGGCGCTTGAG
>CAZXZQ010000025.1:0-16342 GCA_964645215.1 uncultured Rhizobiaceae bacterium
TTGTTATCCAGTTTCGAAATTGTGCGGCATTGCGCACAAATTTACCACCAGAATCTTTCGTGGAATACCATTGGTCTTTCCAGATACCATCGACAAGCAGGCCCATAAAATCATCCTTTACTTAATTGCAAAGGTGCTCTCGACTTCAACGCATGCGTTTAAGGGTAACGCGGCAACACCCACTGCAGCGCGGGCGTGTGCGCCTCGGTCTTTAAGCACCTGACCTATAAATTCTGACGCGCCGTTAATCACTTTCGGGTGGTCCGTGTAATCCGGTGTTGAGGCAACAAAGCCACCAAGCCGAATGCATTGAACGATCCGTTCCAGATCACCACCGCAAGCGATTTTAACCTGCGCAAGTATATTGATAGCACATACACGCGCGGCCTCTGCCCCCTCTTCGGTTGACACTGTGTCACCCAAAAGACCGGCTTTGGTGAGCCCGCCATCTACCAGTGGCAATTGGCCGGAAACCGTGACGATGTCATTGTGCACGACATGACCGACATAGGCAGCCAACGGTGCAGCAGGTTCCGGGATGACAATACCCATGTCTGATAGGCGGGATTCTATTTCACTCATGATTGTTCCTTATGCATTTTGCCCAAGCGCAATATAGCGCTCAAGATGATGATCTGTATCGCCCAAAACATGGTCGAGCATGATGATGTGTTTTGAATAGTGTCCGACAGCATATTCCCATGTCATGCCCATACCGCCATGAATTTGGATTGCCTCTTCTGCGACCTGACGGCCGATATTGCCTGCTAGATATTTTGCAGCAGAGATTTCACGTTCGCGGATTTTCCGATCTGCGCTCAAGTTCCCAGCAGCATTAATCACGGCTGATCGCATTTGCTCAAGCTCTATCAATACATCTGCCATGCGGTGCTGTAATGCTTGGAATTTGCCGATTGGAATTCCGAATTGCTTGCGGGTTTTCATATATTCAACCGTCATGTCTTTTGCGACTTCCATCGCACCAAGACTTTCCGCAGCAATCGCCGTTATTCCTGCCGCATAGGCTTTTTCAATTATGGCAAATGCGTTCTCTGCAATCAGTGTAGCAGATGCAGTGTTAAAACTCACCTCCGCCGCGCCATAGCCATCCAGCGTGCCATAACCACGTATGGAAACTGCATCCAACTTTTCAACGAGGAAGAGCCCGATGCCTTCTTCAGTATCCGTGTCTCCGCTAGTTCGGGCAGACACCACATAATGGGTTGCCGTACCACCGCCAAGAACGACGGACTTATTGCCGGTTACAGTCCATGCGTCACCTGTCTGTTCTGCAGTCGTTGTGACAAGTGCCATTTCATAACGCGATGATGGTTCGCCATGGGCAAAGGCTAAAAGTACTTCACCGCCAATAGCGCTTTCAATTATATCACTATTCCCACCCGCTTCCACTAATGCAGTGCCCGCGAGCAATGTTGCTAAAAATGGTTCTACTACCAGATGACGCCCAAGTGCTTCGAATACAACCATCAAGTCTGCGCCATCACCGCCAAATCCACCGACATCCTCTTTGAAGAGCGCGCCAATAATGCCAAGCTCCGCAAATTTTGCCCACATCTCACGTGAGAATCTATCATCAGACATGGCAAAGCCGTGGCGCTTCTCAATATCATAATTGTCATTCAAGAATTTCGACAGGCTTTCCGCCAACATGCGGCGATCATCATTTAAAGAAAAATCCATTATGATAATCCCAACTTTGTCTTGGTGATAATTTCGCGCTGCACTTCGTTAGAGCCCGCATAAATCGACATCTTCCGATTGTTGAAATATTTGGCGCCAATCGGGTTTGCGTAGTCCGGCCCAATTGGTTCTTCGTTATACCCTTCTTCCATTGCTTCTGATGAAAACGGCAATGCGTATGGACCAAGTGCGCGACGAGCAAGATCATTCAATTCCTGACGAATGATCGTACCCTTAACTTTGAGCATGGAACTTTCAGGCCCCGGTGCTGCACCCGCATCTGCCCCAACCAGAATGCGCAAATTCGTTGTCTTCATTGCGTTCAAGTCCATCTCTACCTTGGCCATACGTGCCGCAAAATATGGGTCTTGGGCAAGCGGTTTTCCGCCTTTGGTTTGTTCGCCTGCGATACGCTTCAGCTTTTCAAGTGCTGCATTGGAATTGCCGATATTTGCCGTGCCCGTGCGCTCATGGGTGAGGAGATATTTGGCATAAGTCCAACCTTTGTTTTCTTCGCCTACCAAGTTTTCCGCAGGCACTTTTACATTGTCGAAGAAAATCTCATTCACCTCGTGCTCGCCATCGATGAGGATGATCGGGCGTACTTCCACACCCGGTGTATTCATGTCTATGAGTAGAAATGAAATGCCCTCCTGACGTTTCCCCTCGGTCGACGTACGTACCAGACAGAAAATCCAGTCCGCATATTGACCAAGTGTTGTCCATGTCTTCTGACCATTGACAATATAATGGTCGCCTTCCCGCACCGCCGACGTACGGAGTGAAGCAAGGTCTGAACCAGCACCTGGTTCCGAATAACCCTGACACCACCAATCTGTGCCATCGAGAATGCGAGGCAAATAATGTTGCTTTTGCTCTTCGCTACCGAATTTAATCAAAACCGGAGCCAGCATGTTCGTGCCAAAAGGTACAATGCGTGGCGCGGAGGCGGCCCAAGCTTCTTCATCAAAAATATGATTTTGAACAGCCGACCACCCTGCTCCGCCGTATTTTTCAGGCCAATTGGGCGCCAGCCATCCGTTAGAATTTAGTGCCGCGTGCCATTCTTCAATGTCTTCCTTTGTGAGGCGTTTGCCCAATCGCACTTTGTTTGAAAGGCGGATTGAGAGTTTCTTATCTAAGAAGTCTCGAACTTCGTGCCGGAAGCTGTTTTCTTCTTCTGTAAATGCTAAATCCATTTCAAGTTTCTCCCAAAATTCACCGCTTTATTATCTCTGAGGTGGTATCGAATATGTCGCTGTTGCGTGCGCTACCAATCGCCTGTCTAATTTAGACATAATGGACACATCACAGACGGCAAGGCGTTTACCCAGTTTCAGTAATTTTGCTTCGGCAATCAAATCACCTTCCGCAGGCTTGTTTAAAAAACTTATGTTCAAATTTGTTGTAACCGCAAGTGCCACTTTGCCTATATGGGCAAGGGTAATGAGATAGGTAGCACAATCTGCCAATGAGAACATGGTTGGACCAGAAATCGTGCCGCCGGGTCTCAAATGTTCATCACCAATTTTCATCGAGACTGTGATTTCACCGGCTGCTAAATGCTCTACCGTAAATCCATATTGATTTGATTGCGGAAAAACTTCTGCCACATAGGCTTGCACTTCTTCTGCATTCATTACAACTTGCATTCTATCACCTCAATATTTTCAACTGAAATATTAGCCCGACCTATCACCATCTGCCAATATGCAAATTTAATTATTGAAAGCCTTTTTCATGCAAGACCCTAGAAAAGATGCCCCATCTTATCACCGTAATATTGAACCAATTGTCGCTAAATTGCGTGGCATGCTTTCAACTCAAGCATCAAAGGTTCTAGAAATAGGCAGCGGCAGCGGTCAGCATGTTACACGGTTTGCGAATGAATTTCCTGCAATCACGTTTCAACCAACCGAGTATGATGTTGAAAATCTTGCAAGCATCAATGCATGGGCAATGGAGAAACCTAACATTCTGCCCGCGCAACAATTGGATGTGATGTCAGACACTTGGCTAGATGAAAAACAATTTGATGCGCTTTTGTGTTTTAACGTCATTCATATCACACCGTGGGAAGTAACGGAGGCGATTTTCAAAGGAGCCGCCAAGCATACATGCGATGCAAGTCAAGTTATCCTTTATGGCCCATACCGAGTTGATGGCAAACAGACAAGCAAAAGCAATGTGCAATTTGAAGTATGGCTAAAGGAGAGAGACGCGCGTTTCGGTGTTCGTGATATTGACGACGTTAAAAAGGTTGCAGCACTTCACGGCTTTACACTTAAGGGAAGCCATGAAATGCCAGCTAATAATTTTATTCAGGTTTTTGCGCGCGGTTGATGCTTTCAGTTAACGCGAATTTAAATCCCAATTATATTCGTAATTTTGAATTTCAGTTTTCCCAGCAAGCTTAGATTTTAATCCATCACTTGCATATTTACGAATATGATTGAGCACATCAGCTTCTGATCGGCCAAAATCTTCTGAATACCAGAAATAGATTTTAGAAGCGGTAATGCTACCTCCATTAACTCGAACGCCTCGCGGGTCATTTACATAACTTCGTGCGGCCGCATTTAATTGGGCATTAATTTTAGCGCCAGTATAGGCTTTACTACCAAGATTGGGACAACTGACAGCCGCACAATTAAAAGCATAATGCAGGCGTGGGTCATTCCAGATAGGACGAACAATCCCACTTTCAATATTATCAAGTGTGAGAGATTTGCCGTTGACCTTTGCTACTTTGTCATTGAACGGACCTTTTAAATCCAGCGCATTTGCCTTTACCTGAAGAATTGAATCAATAGGGAAATTCGTTACGCCAATATTCACTGTGCTTGCATTGTAGAGATTTAACCAGAACGCGTATTGCTCATTACGATTAAGCTTAGTGACATCAACAGCTTGCAAAGACTTAAGGTAGGTTTTCAGAGCTGTTTTATCTGCTCCGCTAACTTTGCCATAACCGACACGATTAACACCGCGGCCATCTTTCCTGACATATTTGGCAAGAAATGCATCCCATGCACTGTGGTCAATCGTTATGGTTGAACCAGGATTATGCTTTTTCCAAATTTGGCTTGTGAGTTTAGATTTCGCAACGAATGATTTTTCCAAGAAAGATTGAGCGTAACTTGGCGCAGCTGTAAAGATGAAAGATGTAGCCAGTACTAACTTAAGTGATATGTTTTTTGAGAAACTCAACGTAAACCTCGTATGAAAAGATGGGAGAATTGAAGTCAATTTACATATTGCATATTAAATTGGCAAAACACGTTTGCGCACATAAACGCGAGTCATTTTCACGGATATGTTAAAGCACTAATTGTCTGCCAGACATCTGAAATATGCTGTCGCCACTTAACATCCAACTTACCAAACTATCTGTTTCAAAGAGACCTTCATAAGCGCTATCTCGCACATTTAAGCCACCGGTAAATGCGCCATAGGCAGGTAATATAATTCGATTACCATCGGACACAAAGCACTTGCGACGCACTGTTTTGCCCTTTCGCTTGATCTTGGCGCAAGGGTGAAGGTGGCCTGCAATCTCACCCATTTTAAAACTGGGTAAAGGCTCGTGTTTGAAATGCAAATTACCAACATACATTTCTTCACAAAAAACACCGCCTAAATCTTCCGGCGGTGATGGGTCATGATTGCCGCAAATCCAAATCCATTCACGACCCTCCATCAACTGTTTCAGCGCCAGACGATAGGAATTGGGCAAGCGAACGGAAGCGTCTTCATCGTGAAAACTATCACCTAATGAAATAACCTTAGCAGGCTGTAATTGCGTGATGCGTGTCGCCAGCATTTCAAGCGTTGCCTGCGTATCATAGGGCGGTAACATCACACCGCGCTTTGCGGCAAAAGAAGACGCTTTTTCCAAATGCAAATCCGAGACAATCAGCAGGCTCTTGTCAGGCCAATAAAGCGCACCATCGGCGAAGAGTTCCAATTGATTGTTCTGGAAATTAATCTTCATGCCGTGGACCGGGTCTTCTTTTAGCTTTGGTATCAAACGCCATCATCCGATTTTCAATAATGCTTCAGCTGCTTCTTCAAGCAATGTTTCTTGAGCCTCACCTTTAATCGATTCGCGGCCGATTTCCATCATTATGGGAACAGCCAGCGGTGAAATCTGCTCCAGCGGCTTATGTATGATGCCTGATTGTATGCGGGATAGCATCTCACCAAGGCGTTTAATATCCAACAACCCATGCGCAGCTTCTTGGCGTGTTGCCTTCAAAAGCAAGTGATCAGGTTCATGACTGCGAAGCACATCATAAATGAGATCAGAAGAAACGGTCATCTGGCGTCCGGTCTTTTCTTTCCCTGGGAAGCGGCGCTCAATCATGCCTGCAATCACAGCACAATGGCGAAAGGTACGTTTGAGAAGGAAGGATTCATCAAGCCAAGCATCCAAGTCATCGCCCAACATGTCTTCATCAAACAATCCTTCGAGGGTTATTTTTCCTTCCTCCAACATTTTGGAAAAGTCCTTTAGCCCCCATATGGCAAGCGCATAATCTGAGGCGACAAAGCCGAGTGGCCGCGCATGAGCTCTTTCCAACCTTCTTGTCATCAGCATGCCTAATGTCTGATGCGCAAGCCTGCCTTCAAACGGATAGGCCACCAGATAGAAACGGTCACCACGCTCGAAAGTCTCAACAAGCAATTCATCGCGCCCTGGAATAAGGGAATTCTCTTTTTGAATTTTAAGCCACTCGCTCACTTGGCTTGGCAATCCTTGCCACCGCTTGGGGTCAGATAACATTGCTCGCACCTGCTCTGCCAAAAATGTTGAGAGTGGAAACTTGCCGCCCGCATAGGCGGGTATCTTTGGGTCGTTATCAAATGCATTACTCACATAACAAGCAGCCTCGCGAATGCCTTCGAGCCGCAAGGTTTTGCCCGCGAACATAAATGTATCACCGGGTGTAAGCGACTCGATAAACCCCTCCTCGATTTTACCCAGAATTGGTCCACCCTGAAAATTTGCGTTACGCCCCTTCTTGCGGGTAAGGCGCACATCCAGCATGGGCGCTTCAACAATTGTTCCACAATTCATTCGATAGCGTTGTGCAAGCCTTGGATGTGTTAGGCGCCAGCTGCCATCCTCAGTTTTTATGATTTTCGCATATTGCTCATAAGAGCGGAGCGAATAACCGCCAGTTGCAACAAACTCTATCACCTGGCTGAACTCTTCTTTTGTAACTTCAGCATAAGGTGCAGCGGATGTGATTTCCTCATAGAGTTGATCTTCGAAAAACGGACCGGCGCAAGCTCTGCCCAATACGTGTTGGGCAAGCACATCAAGCGCACCTTTTTGAAGCGGTGGCGTATCCTGGTCTCCCAGATAGTTTGCATCAAGCGCTGCCTTACACTCCATAATTTCGAAGCGGTTCGCAGGCACCAATATTGCGCGCGAAGGTTCATCCATCCGGTGATTTGATCTACCAATGCGCTGCGCTAGCCGGCTTGCGCCTTTTGGTGCGCCTACATGAATGACGAGGTCTACATCTCCCCAGTCAATGCCAAGATCAAGCGTTGATGTGGCAACCACCGCACGCAAAGCGTTTTTCTGCATGGCTTCCTCAACCCGTCGCCTCTGCCCCACATCCAACGATCCGTGGTGTAGCGCAATCGGCAGATTATCCTCATTAATATGCCATAACTCTTGAAATAGAAACTCGGCCTGACTGCGCGTGTTTACAAAAAGAAGCGTTGTTTGATGCGCCTTGATGGCTTCGTATACTTCACCCATCGCATAACGTGCCGAATGGCCCGACCATGGCACGCGTTCTTCAGACTCAAGAATGGTAATGTTTGGCTGCGCACCACCTTTAAGCGTGATGACATCTGACATGGCAATCTCACCCAAGGGTGGTTGACTAACCAACCAGCGACGCAGATCATCTGGGTTTGAGACCGTAGCTGAAAGACCGATTGTTTTGAGGTCCGGCTTTAGAGTTCGCAATCGTGCAAGACCAAGCGACAATAATTGCCCGCGCTTGGAAGTTACAAGCGAATGCAACTCATCAAAAATAACAGTTTCGAGGTCTTCAAAAAACTGAGCAGCATCCTTATTGGAAATGAGCAAGGCCAGTTGCTCTGGTGTTGTCAGCAGAATTTCCGGCGGAATGAGCTTTTGTCGTTGTCTCCTAGATGCTGATGTATCGCCAGTTCGTGTCTCGATAGAAACTGGCAGCGCCATTTCTTCAATCGGTGTTTCAAGGTTGCGTTTGATATCGACGGCCAGTGCTTTCAGCGGAGAAATATAAAGCGTGTGAATGCCGCGCTTCTTTTCGCCGGGTTTTGATTTTTTGCGCGTAGATAAATCCACCAATGAAGGTAAAAAGCCTGCGAGCGTTTTACCAGCACCTGTTGGCGCAATTAAAAGACATGAATGTCCCGCTTGTGATTTTCCCAATAATTCCAGCTGATGCGGACGTGGTTCCCATCCATGACCCGAAAACCAGTTTTCAAATTTTTTGGGCAGCATAGGGGTGTGATTTTCATCTCCCGAACTGCTAAGAACATATTCACTCATGGAAGTAATCTAGAACCTGGGCGAGCATTTGGCGACATGAAAAACTCTAATCTACGCAACATTTTAATTCTGGTTGGGGTGACACTGTTGGTTGCCTATTTTCAATGGCAGGAAAAACGTGAGAGTGAAACCAATCCGCAACAACAAGATTTTATTCTAGCGATGAGTTGGCAGCCTGCATTTTGTGAAACAAAACCGAACAAGCCGGAATGTCGTTCCCAACGCGATGGGCGATTTGATACGCGTAATTTTTCTCTGCACGGACTTTGGCCTCAGCCCAGAAACAATGTCTATTGTCATGTGTCAGATAATATCGTTCGCACAGATAAATCCGGGCGCTGGCGTGATCTGCCAAAGCTCAAACTTTCAAATGAAATTCGCAAAACCCTTGAAACGCAAATGCCCGGTTACCGCTCTCACCTCCATCGCCATGAATGGTATAAGCACGGCACATGTATTGAAGACGGAACGCCGGAGCAATATTACAATATTTCGCTGCAACTGATGGGCGCAATGAATGCTAGCCCAATGGTGAATCTTTTCGCAGATAATATCGGACGTGAGATTTCAGCTTCACAGATTACCCGCGCTTTTGAGCAGGCATTTGGCAAAGGTCTTGGAAACCGGGTTTCCGTTTCGTGTAAACGAGATGGCGGGCGTAACCTCATCAATGAATTGAAAATAAGTCTGGCAACAGATGGTGCAAAAAAAGAAAGTCTTTCTGAAATATTTGAAGCAGCGCCAACGCTCGACATTGGCTGCAAGCACGGCATTGTTGATCCTGTAGGCTTGCAATAAAGGCATCTAATGGTTAGCTGTAGTTTATATTTAGAGGATATTTCATGACTCAAAAACTCGATACATTCTTAGGTGACACACTCTGGCGCACCGTTATAAAATTGATCATCATTTCGCTTGTTGTGGGCGTGATGCTAAGTTTCTTCAATTTTACAGCCTATGAAGTTTGGCTCTTTGTGAAAAACTCATTCATCAATCTTTATAATTTGGGTTTTGAAGCAATCGGTAAAGTTGGTGAATATATCATTGGTGGCGCATTGATTGTAATTCCTGTTTTCCTAATCATGCGGTTTATGAAGCTCGGCAAGTAAATGGCGAGCAAACCTACGCATCCTTTCACAGTCACGCACAAAACGGTACTGCACCTTGCAGTGCCTATGACACTTGCATATTTAAGCACACCAATCTTGGGTTTAGTTGATACGGCTGTTGTTGGTCAGTTTGGCTCTGCGGCACTCATTGGTGGGCTAGCCGTTGGCGCTATCATAATTGACCTGGTTTTTGTCACATATAATTTTTTACGCAGCGGCACGTCTGGCCTGACCGCACAAGCCCATGGCGCTCAGGATGAAAAAGAAAAACAGGCCATTCTTTTTAGATCTCTCATTATCGCGATTGTGAGCGGGCTTATGATGTTGATTGCGAGCCCACTTATCCTATGGCTTGGCAAATGGTTTATGCAACCGACTGAAGCAGTAGCGCAAGCAACTTCTACTTACTTTCTGATACGTATGATTTCAGCACCTTTTGCACTTGGCAATTATGCAATGCTGGGCTGGCTCTTGGGCATCGGAAAATCCAAAACAACACTGTTCTTGCAGCTTGTCCTTAATGGTTCAAATATTATCCTAAGTTTTTATTTAGGGCTTTATCTTGGGTGGGAAATTACTGGCGTTGCAATTGCCACCATCATAGGAGAGCTACTTGCATTTATAGTGGGCATTGTCATTTGCTGGTCATTATTGGACCATTCAATCCGCCCATCAAAGAAACGTGTCTTTGATAAGCCATCATGGATGAGGCTGATTAATTTAAACGCTGACATTATGATCCGCTCCTTTGCACTGCTGCTTGCCTTTGCCTATTTTACTGCTCAAGGTGCAGCCTTTGGTGAAGTAACATTGGCCGCCAACGCAATTCTTATGCATCTCTTTTTAACCGCGGGTTATTTCCTAGATGGGCTTGCAACTGCAGCTGAACAGATTATCGGCAAGGCAGTCGGTGCAAATTATAAACCTGCATTCTGGAAAGGATTCAAACTAACACTTTTTTGGAGTTGCGTTATGGCGCTCATTTGCACGATTATTTTTTGGGTCTTCGGCTCAGTTATCATCGAACTTCTAACTGTTAATGAAACTGTCCGACAAGAAGCGCATATTTATCTGATTTGGGCAGCACTTATTCCGCTAACTGGCATGCTTGCCTTTCAACTAGATGGTGTTTTCATTGGCGCTACATGGTCAAGAGATATGAGCATTATGATGATTATTTCACTCGCGCTTTATCTTATAAGCTGGCAAGTTTTGAAGGCACCATTTGGCAATCATGGTCTATGGTTAGCACTGCATCTTTTTTTAAGTTTTAGAGCAGTCACACTGGCTTTTAGGCTTGGGCCTAATGTGAAACGCACATTTATCGAAAGCTAAATCCACTCGTCCGTTTTTGTGCCAATTAAATCTGAGATTGCTGAAATGTTTTTCGTATCCAACGCTTCCGATAGACCCGATGCAATTTTAGCTGGAAGGCACGGCCCTTCGAAAATCATGCCTGTATAGAGCTGCACCAAACTAGCGCCAGCCTCCATCTTGGTGATTACATCCTGTGCAGACGATATACCGCCTACACCTATAAGCGGCACTTTACCGTCTAAACGTTTATGCATTTCTGCCAATACACGTGTGGATTTTTCAAAAAGTGGTTTGCCAGAAAGGCCGCCAGCTTCCTTAGCGGTTCGTTGATCCCGCAACCCGGCTCGGTCAAGTGTTGTGTTGGAAACAATCAATGCAGATAAGTTTGACTTTGCAACAATCTCCGCAATCTCATCCATTTCGCCAGCTTCAAGATCTGGAGCTATTTTCAAAAAAACAGGGACAAATTTTTTATGTGTTGCTTCGTATTTAGCGTGGGTTTCAAAAATACGATCCAACAAAGTTTGCAACGCATCACCAGCCTGTAAATTACGCAAGCCAGGTGTATTGGGTGAAGAAATATTTGCGGTAAAATAAGACGCTAAATCATAAAAATACTCGATGCCTTTTTCATAGTCGGCAACAAAATCATCTGACGTTTTATTCGCACCAATATTTACGCCAACAATCCCACTTTTATTGCGTCTTGCTTTCAGTCTTTGGCGGGCAGCGTGATGTCCTTCATTGTTAAAGCCGAGGCGATTGATCACAGCATCATCATGAACAAGTCTGAAAATGCGCGGCTTGGGATTGCCCGATTGTGCAAGTGGCGTGATTGTACCTACTTCAGTAAATCCAAACCCGAGCTTTAGAATAGCGTCCGGCACTTCGGCATTCTTATCGTAACCGGCAGCAAGGCCAACAGGATTTGGGAATTTCAATCCAGCAACCTCAGTTGTGAGACGCGCGTCACGTTTTAGATTAGCAGACGGCAGAACACCAGTTTTCAATCCCTGAATTGAAATCGTATGTGCCTGCTCTGGAGACAATTTAAAAAGCGCTGAGCGTGCTACTTTATCGAGTAAACCCATTATACATCCTCAGGAAATTTGTGGCCGCCATCAGTCAGATTTTCCAATGGCATGACACGCTGCGCAGAGGCAATATCCAATTCAGCATATAGATGAGGAAAGAGCGCACCACCGCGTGACACTTCCCATTTTAGCGCGTCACCCAAATCGGCTGTCGCAACCTCAACCAACAATAAGTCTTTCTGCCCATGGAAATGTTTTTGAGCCGTTTCGCGCATTTGTTCTGATGTGGAAAAATGAATGTACCCATCTGCCAAGTCAACTGGCGCGCCTTTGAATATTCCTGAGGTCAAAGCCTCATTCCATTGGGCTTCAGTAACAATTTTGTAAACATGTTCAGAGTTCGACATTTAAGCTTTTTCCATCAGACGATTTAGAAATGCGCTCATATTTTTACGGCTTGCTTGCGATTGTTCCAGATGATCAAAATACTGAAAAACATGGCACCCACCTGGGTAAATATCCAATTCTGTGTCCGACTGAAATCGCATCCAGCGATTTGCCATGAAAACACTGTCATCAAGCAAAGCGTCCAATGTTCCAACGGTAAAATGGGCAGGTGGCATGCCGATCAAATCTGCATTTATGGGTGAGATATCCGGATCTTTTTGATCCTCATCATTTTGAAAAAACGCCTTATTGAAATTCACCATGTCTCGATTTGTAAGAACCAAATTCTGATGAAAATTTCGCCCACTTGGAGTTTGCGTCATATCATACGCGCCAGCTACCAGAACTGCACCATGAAACGGAGTGAGATTGTGTTTATCTCGCAACCGCAGCAATGCATTTACTGCCAGATGTCCGCCTGCGCTATCCCCACCAATGGCCAAAAATGATGTGTTGAATTTTGAAGCACCTTCTTGTGCTAACCACAATGCTGCTGCTTGGCAATCATCGGGTGCCGCCGGATAAGGATCTTCAGGTGCCAAGCGATATTCAACTGAAATGCAATCAAGGCCAGTTTCATTTGCAAGCTGTTTTAAACGCTGGTCTTGCAAATCTGCAGCGCCAAGCACCCAACCGCCGCCATGGATATGTAAAAACACACCGCGCGGTTCCTGATCATCTGGATGAATAACGCGCATGCCAACTGGGCCCGCCGGACCTTCAATTTCAAACGTCTCCGCATTCGGGTCTTCAGGCTCCAGCGGAAATGCTGACTTGCCATCACGTCGTGCCTGACGCACAACATCTGGTGCAAAGTCCCACATATCCGGCCCTGCTTCTGCGGCTGCAATCAATTCAGCATTTAATTTTGCTGTATCGGCAGGAATATTATTTTCATCAAAAAGGCTTGGATCAATTAGTAGCTGGCGCATTGGCTTTATCTTTTGATTTAAACGAAATGAAGGAAACTAGGTATAATAGGATACTCATCAAAACCGCAGCGCCTAATCCGAAAAGGCCTGCAATAAACGGCTCGACACCTGTCCATGATACATATTCCTGCACCATGGGGTGAAACGCTGGTGCAATAGATGCCGCGCACACAAAAAAGCCGGTTAGCATAATAAACACGACCGAATTTTGAGAGATCGCCTTAAACCAAATGCTGGTGACAACGGCTGGGAATAGTGCTGCGGCTGATAGTGCAATACCTGTTTCAAGTAATAGAACTTTGTTTACTTCAACTGTGGTTGCAGCAATGGTGGCAAGGCAAAGAATGACGAGCAACATAAAGCGCGTCATGAACAATCTAACGCTCATCGGCGAGCGTGGCCTGAATATATTTCTATAAAAATCATTCGATAGTGTATTGGCAATAACGAGTATTAATCCATCAGCGGTAGACCATAATGCCACCATGACACCCAAGCCAATTAATACGAACATAATAACAGGCAAGTTATGTAGGCTTGCTGTTCCAAGGAGTAAGAACTCAGAGTTAAGCACAATATCTGAAGGTTGAAGAATATGCTGTGCCGTACCACCACAGGCTGCAAGCGCGTCACTATACTGAGATACAAACTGACCGCAGATGGAAATCAACGGCAGGTTTCCGCGCCCACTAACATCAAATAACCAATCAGTATCTTCCCTTAATTCAATAACTTCTAAGCCAACAAGAGCTGAAAATATCTCTAAGTGAACGAAAGCCGAGATTGCTGGAATTGCAGTAATCACAATCGCAAGACATGCAAAGGCCCATATGCCAGACTTTCTGGCAATTGAAGGCGTTTCCACAACAATGAAATGTTGAACTAAATGCGGCATCACGCCAAGCCCACACGCTATACAAACCGTTGTTGCAAAAAAGTGTAGAGCGTCTTTTTGTGATAATATCGATGTTATGGATTTGTTTTGACTACTGTCTAGTAAATCATTTTGAACCAGTTCACGTCCGATGTCTAACAAAGGCATGATCGCGCCTGTGCCAAATGAAAACTGCGGAATGACATTGCCTGTAATAACAGCAGACGTCCAGATCAACGGCACGAAGAGAGCGGAAAGCATAATGACATAAGAGAATATCCTTGCCATGGTCATGCCCTGTATGCCGCCCAAGAGAAGACAGCTACCAATTGTGATACTTGCTAGCACAATTGAATACTCACTTTTGACAGAAAAAATTCTAGTGCCTAAATCGCCAATTAGAATTAGATTTGCGAGCAAGAGCGGAGTTGAAACTGCAACAACTACTAACATCACAATAAAGCGGGTCCAACGTGCATTGCGTTCAGGCACAATAAATGCCGGAAGTGTTGTTGCCTTGCTTTTGTTATATGCAGAGGCAATTATCGTGGTCATCACCACAACGGATAGAAGCCAGCCACCAAAATAGTCCAGGCTTGCCACTCCATTTGCATAAAAATAGCCGGGCAATAGCACAAATACGCCCATAGAGATCATGCCAGCCGCTAAACCCTGTCCGTTGAAAAATGGACTGATACATCGACGTGCGTTCTGGAAGGCGTCCAAACTCATGGTAGCGGCGGTAATGCCAGAGTATAAATACATAGTAAGCAATATTACGAGCATTAGCTGGCTCATATATGCCAATGGTAACCCCACTTGCTGAAGGAGAACTGCTAGCCCACAGACAAGCGCAAACCCAGTTAAAAAAACTGGCAATTGTGCACCAATTTTCTCCAAGGGTTTTGAATGAATAAGCAGCATTTAAAAATTCCTAAGAGTCAAAGCGGTCTGCTTGGTCGGCTTTTCGGCCATACCAAAATAGTAATGCTAAAACCAGCAAAGGAAATAAAAGTACATTTAAAAAATAGACGAACGGTAACCCGATGACAATTCCACTTGGTTGTGATGCATATAAATATGCCCAAGGAAAACAAAGCATGCTTGCAATAAAGCTTACCATGATAACTAATCTTGCACTTGAAAGCGGTTTATTGCTTCTCATGCCCAATTTTTTACGGAAAAACTGATACATTTATTCCAACATATTCCCTATTAGATCACAACTAAGGTCCATGTTGTTTTTCTATGGACGCATCGTTATAAAGCAAAAATATAGATGTTTGTATCATAATATATTACCTTATGTAATGATCTGAATTAAAGGTAAATAATTATCTTTTAAGACAGAAAGGGGCATAAAATTGGTTCCAATTGTTATAATCGCTGATGACCATCCTCTTTTTCGTGATGCTTTGCAGCAGGCAATAGAAAATTCAATCAAGAGCTGCCAGTTTGTTTCAGCAGGCAGTTTAGATGAATTGCGTACATTAATGCGTCAAATGGAGCCAATTGAAATGGTGATGTTAGATCTCACCATGCCGGGCGCCAGTGGTTTTTCCGGCTTGATGTCAATTCGAGCGGAATTTCCAGAAATCCCATTAGTGGTGGTATCTGCCAATGAAAACCCAAGCACTATTCGCAAATGCATTGATTTAGGGGCTTCTGGCTTTATCCCAAAATCATCCGGTACCGAGTTTATTCTTGATGCCGTTCATACCATTCAAGCTGGGGAAATTTGGTTGCCTGATGGTATTAATCTTGAAGATGAAACATCCTCAGAAGCCAACGACCTGATCCACAAAGTACAGTCCCTAACGCCACAACAAATGCGCGTACTATCAATGCTGACGGAAGGGTTATTAAACAAGCAGATTGCGTATGAACTAGGCGTTTCTGAAGCCACTGTAAAAGCACATGTGTCTGCTGTGCTCTTAAAGCTGGGTGTAGATAGTAGAACGCAAGCCGTTATCACAATGAACAAGATCAGCTCAGACCTAAGCGATATAAGCTAATTTATATTATCAGCTATTCTGCTGCTATTCGGCTTCTTTTTTGCTGAGAAATAAGTGCACGCAACGCTGCGGGTTTTAATGGTTTATTCAAGACAAACATGCCTGCTTGCGATGCTTCATGTTTCATTTCTTCTGTTCTATCAGCCGTAATTAAGATGCCGGGCAATTGTAAGGAATAATGCGCTTGTATGCTTTCATAAGCATTAATGCCTGTTGCATTTTGTAAGTGGTAATCTGCCAAAATAATATCTGGTATTTGGTCATTTTTATTAATCACGTGTATCGCAGTGGGCAGATCAGTTGCAATATCCACGCTACATCCCCATTGTTCTAAAAGTTCGGTCATGCCAT
>CAZXZQ010000026.1:0-15630 GCA_964645215.1 uncultured Rhizobiaceae bacterium
GCAATTTCTTGCCGACTGTTGTGCATGAACCGCAGTAGTGCTTAGGCTCACCAGTAATGCTAGACATGTTTTGAATTTGTTTTTCATTTGGGTAAACGATGCCACCGACCCAATTTCAAGTCCATTCACATTTGGATTATCGCTTAACGCTTACCCAAAAACTAAAAACCCGACATCCGACCTACGACCACAATCACCATGCCGACGGCGAGCACACCAATCGCTGAAAACCTAAAACTCGCAATCAATGCCGCAACCATGGCCAAGATTTCCAGAGGCCCATTATTAAGCGCCGCTGGTAAGATCAGTGCAATCAGCACAGCGCCCGGCACCGCTTCCAATGCAGCTTCCACGCGCGGATGAATATGCTTAAATCGCGACAAGATGAAATAGCCACCAGAGCGCGTTAAATACGTCACGACCCCGGTCAGGATGATAACAATCCATACGGTTTCTGATGTGGCAGGCGTGAGGAAGAAATCAAACATCACTTTTACCCTCACCCTTAGTTTGTTGAGAGGCTGGTTTGCCAATAAATGCAGCCAGCGCAATGCCAAACATCGGTCCCAAAGTCAGATGCCATGGCGAACCAAGTGTCTTGTAAATAAGCGTAGATGCAACCGCACTTACAAGCACGGTTGAGAGCCAGTTTGGCCTCCCCTTAAACCCCATCATCAATGCAATGAAATAAATCGATAAAAGCATATCCATGCCAAGTGCGGCAGGGTTTTCAATGAAATTGCCGACAAGTCCACCAAGAGCAGTAAAGACAAGCCAAACGGGGTAGAGCGATCCGCCATATCCATAATAATAGGCAGGCGTTAGCACTCGTGTTTGTGCGCGTTGCTCACATGTGGCGAAGGTCGGATCAGAGAGAACAAAAAAGCCGGCATATTTCGCAAGTGCGGGAAACGCCCCCAGATATCGCGCAATTGCCGCTGAATATAAAACGTGGCGAAAATTCACTGCAAAAACGGCAAGCAGAACCGACCATACCGGCACTTGTTGGTTGAACAAATCAAGAAATACGAACTGGCTCGCGCCAGCAAAAGCAAACATACTCGATGAAAACGTCTGCCAGAACGTAAGCCCATTGCTTACACCCGTGGCACCAAAGAGTAGCGCGAAGAAGGCTACAGCCACCATGATTGGCAAGACATCGCGGACACCTTCGAAGAATTCAGCTTTGGCTGAACTAGCGGCCATCAGCTACGCCCCACAAGTTCAAACCAGCCATCTTCATCGACGGTATCAACACCAAGGTCCTGTGCCTTTTTAAGTTTGGAGCCTGCCCCCGGCCCTGCAACTAGTAAATCTGTTTTGCCGGAGACGGAACCCGACACCTTTGCTCCCAAACGTTCTGCCATGGCCTTTGCTTCATCCCGCGTCATTTGTTCGAGCGAACCAGTAAAGACAACGGTCTTGCCTGCAACAGGTGAATCAGCAGAAACCTGCTCTGGTGGCGTTGGTTGAACCTGCTCGAGAAGCCGGTTCCAAACATCAAGGTTTCGTGGATCTGCGTAAAACTCCTTAAGCGCTTCCGCCACCGTTTCCCCGATGCCGTCAATATTAATGAGGTCCGCATAAGTCTGCTCATCAGCAAGGTTAAACATGGCGGCATTATACGCCTCAACATCACTGTAATTCTTCGCAAGATCTTTGGCGGTCTGTTCACCAACATGGCGAATACCAAGCCCGAAAATAAGACGGTAAAAATCTACATTGCGCCGATCGTCAATCGCATCGAAAAGTTTGACGGCACTGGTTGATCCCCACCCTTCCATATCTTTGAGTTTTTTCAAGCTACGTGCATCGCGCTCACGCAGAGTAAAAATATCTGCCGCATCAGCAATGCGTCCTGTTTCGTAAAACGCCTCAACCTGCTTGTCGCCAAGCCCATCAATATCAAGCGCGCCGCGACCAACAAAATGTTTAAGACGCTCTACCGCTTGAGCCGGGCAGATAAAGCCACCTGTACAACGTTTCACCGAATCCGCTTTCCCCGTCTTCGCATTTACATCACGCACGGCAGCACTACCACATACCGGACAGGTTTCCGGAAATGCAAACATAGTCGCACTGGTTGCCCGCTTCTCCAAATCGACATCCAGAATTTGCGGGATCACATCGCCTGCGCGTTGCAGCATCACATGGTCGCCGACACGTAAATCTTTACCATCGCGCAAAACCTCGCCTTTGCCGCCAATCCCTTTGACATAATCTTCATTATGAAGCGTCGCATTGGTGACCACGACCCCACCGACGGTGACAGGCTCTAGCCGTGCAACGGGCGTCAGTGCGCCTGTGCGGCCCACTTGTATTTCAATGTCGCGTAAGATCGTCCAGGCTTTTTCTGCCGGGAATTTATGTGCAATTGCCCAGCGTGGCACGCGGGATTTGAGGCCCAATCGCTCCTGTAACCCAAGGTCGTCCACCTTATAGACAACGCCATCAATGTCATACTCTAACTCAGGACGTTCGCGCTCAATTTTGCGATAATGATCTAGAAGAATATCAACAGTTTCAAAGCGTTGCATAAGTGGATTGATTCTAAATCCGCACTGCTCCATCCACTCCACCATGGCCATTTGGCTCGCCTCAGGCATGGCACTCATTTCACCCCAAGCATAGGCAAAAAACTTGAGAGGTCGCGTTGCAGTAATCGCGCTATCCAGTTGGCGAAGCGAACCCGCTGCCGTATTACGCGGGTTCACATAAGTGGGTTTCCCCTCGGCCTCCATCCGCGCATTTAAATCGGCAAATGCCGCGTGGCTCATGTAAACCTCACCACGAATTTCGACGACATCGGGGATATTATCCCCTGCCAAAACCTGCGGAATATCCGTGATGGTTTTTGCATTCACGGTAACATTCTCACCCGTAGCTCCATCGCCACGCGTCGCGGCACTCACAAGCTTTCCCTGCTCATAACGCAGCGCCAAGGACAGGCCATCAATCTTTGGTTCGGCAGTCAATGCCATCGGCGCGTCTGCAGGTAAGTTCAAAAACTTCCGCATACGCTTTTTAAAGTCGTAGACATCTTCATCGTTGAAGGCGTTTTCCAGCGAGAGCATCGGAATGGCGTGCTCAAGTTTTTCAAACTTATCGAGTGCTACAAAGCCAACACGGCGTGACGGAGAATCTTCGCGAATCAAATCAGGAAAGCGCTGCTCTATTGCCAGGTTCTGACGGCGCAGCGCATCATATTCTGCGTCCGTAACTTCAGGTGCATCTTGCCCGTGATAGAGTTCATCATGGCGCAGAATTTCCGCCGCAAGAAGTGCCAAAGCATCCTTGGCTTGCCCCTCACCTAGCGCATCTACATCAATGTCGGTTATCGTCTTGCTCATCAAAACCTGCTCATGTGGCAGGCTCATCCATCAGCTTAATTGCTGCCGCCCGCGCTTCATCTGTCACTGTAGCACCGGACAACATCCTTGCAATTTCTTCTAGCCTTGTATCATCAGAAATCTGTTGAACAGCGGTTGAAACACGATCAGAACCATTCGTTGCAGACTTGGCGATGAGATAGTGGCCACTCGCCCGCGCTGCAACTTGCGGCGCATGGGTGACAGATAAAACCTGCACATTTTGGGAAAGACGAGAAAGTCGCTTGCCTATAGCATCTGCAACCGCACCGCCGACACCAGAATCAATTTCATCAAACACAAGTGTTGGCGCAGAACCTCTGTCTGCCAATGCAACCTTCAAGGCAAGCATGAAGCGAGAAAGTTCGCCACCGGATGCCACTTTTCGCATCGGGCCGGGATTAGAGCCGGGGTTTGTTTGCACCCAAAATTCAAGCGCATCAATGCCGGTTGGTCCAGCATTATCTTCACTTGCATTTTGCTCAATCAGAAATTGCGCTTGATCAAGTTTCAATGCAGGTAGTTCTTTCATCACAGTCGCAGCCAATATCTCGCCTGCATCTTTTCGCTGAGCGGATAACTCACTTGCAAGACGGAAATACTCTTCGCGCAAACTCTTAACTTCAGCTTCAAGTTTTGAAAGCCGACCCTCACCATCCTCAAGCATAGCAAGATTATCAGCCATCTGCACTGCTAAGTCCGGCAAGTTCTCTACCGCCACATTATATTTACGTGCCGCAGCCCGAAGCGCAAACAACCGCTCTTCTGAACTCTCAAGTTCTTGCGGGTCAAAATGCGTTTCATGAAAGGCTGTTTCGAGTGAATTTTGTGCCGCATAAAGTGCGTTCAAAGCAATATCTAAATGCTCAAGCGTTTCATCCACCAATTCTGGCGCCTGCTGGCGCTTACGTTCTAATTGACGTGCGAGATTAGAGATCGTCGTAACAGGTGATCCATTGCCAGATAATGTTTTATTCGCTTCATCAAGGTCGGTTGCAACCTGCTCCACCTTCATCATTTTTTGACGTCGGTCCGCAAGATCATTTTCTTCACCCGTTTCTGGTGCAAGTATTTTAAGTTCTTCGCTTGATGACCGTAAATATTCTGCCTCGCGCTGCGCTTCTTCAACTTCAGATTTCAACGTGGAAAGCTTACCTTCTGCTTCCCGCCATTGTTCCCAAGCACGACTGGTCATATTACACTGCGCTTCTAATCCACCATGCGCATCAAGCAGCAAGCGATGCGTTGCAGCATCCAACATCGCGCGATCATCATGTTGTCCGTGAATTTCAACCAACATTTCACCAACAGAACGCATCAAGCCTGCGGAAACGGAAACATCGTTTATAAAGGCCCGCGTTTTACCATCCGCCTTCTGCACGCGCCGCAGAATAATGCCATCATCTGTGGGAATGCCGTTTGCATCCAGCAATGCATAAACCGGGTGACCATCATCAAGCTCAAAAAATGCTGTAACCCTGCCCTCGCTAGCACCATTACGTACAAGCGAACCATCCCCACGCCCGCCAAGCGCCAATGACATAGAATCAAGCAAAATGGATTTGCCGGCCCCTGTTTCACCCGTCAAAACGGAAAGGCCGGTCGAAAACTCAATATTGAGGCGTTCAATAAGAACAATATCCTGAATGGATAGCTGTAACAGCATGGGGTACATGCCCCTCTAGGGCTTAAATGCCCTCATAAATCATGTTTTCTTCTGGAATAACCCAGTCAACCATGAATTAGCTGATTCTTTTGGCGCAAGTCCACCAGTTTGAAGAAGTTGATAACTGTCTTGATACCACTTGCTGTCTGGAAAGTTATGCCCAAGCACAGCGGCAGAGTTTTGCGCCTCTTCAGCCAGACCCAGCGAGAAATAGCTCTCGGTTAACCGAGCAAGGCTTTCTTCCACATGACGTGTATTCGGATAACGTTCAACAACACGGCGAAAACGGTTGATTGAAGCCAAAAACTCTCTGCGTTCCAAATAGTAACGGCCTACAAGCATTTCCTTACCCGCAAGTTGGTCACGCGTAATGCGGATCTTCGTTTGCGCGTCATTTACATATTCGCTCTCAGGATATTTTTCCACAACTGCATTCATCGCTTCAAATGCCTGTCGGGTAACCGATTGATCACGCGTAATGTGCGGCATCTGCTTGAAATATGACATACCGATAATGTATTGCGCATATGCTGCGTCTTTGTCGCCGGGATACAATTGAATGAAACGCTTACCGGTTGTAGCAGCTTCAGCGTATGAACCTTGGCGATAATTGATAAATGTATTCAAGATTAAAGATTTACGTGAAAAATCTGAATACGGATGCTGACGGTTAAGGTCATCAATACGCTTTTTAGATTCGCCCAAATCACCTGCATCAAGGTTAGCCAATGCCTGGTTATAAAGCTGGTCCGGTGGAACGATTTCTTCGGTTACAAAATCACTGTTTTCTGCATCAGATGCGCTACTACACGCAGCGATGAAGAGTAAGCCACCCAAAAGAGCACCTTTGGTGAGCACATGCTTAACATTCTGAATTTTGTTTTCCATAACGATTCTTACCATTATTCCCTGCCACTTTATCAGTGTTTTATATAAATACACTAAAATGCGCCTGATCTCCAGACTCTATCTGCCTTAAATGTCGCTAATTTGTGGCAAGGTAAATCACAATTTTGGCATTTACCCAGTTTACTAAAAAGCCTGAAATTTTAAGAGGTTAAACGAGCACTGCCGCATAAGCTGGTGCACTAACTGCAACCAATTCGCCGTGCATAACGCGTGGGCGAGAACGCGGAGGTCTGACAAAGTCAAATGCGTCCTTATTTGAAAGCAACTCTTGTAAAACAAGCGAGTTAAGCTTGTGGCCGCCTCTGTAAGAGCGGTAACACCCGATAATTGGTGCGCCAGCAAGGGCTAAATCACCAATTGCATCCAATGTTTTGTGGCGTACAAATTCGTCCACATATCTAAGGCCTTCAGCATTGATGATTTTATTATCATCACCAATTACAACTGAATTCTCAAGTGAGGAACCAAGCGCAAAACCTGCGGCCCATAATCTTTCAACATCTTTCATGAAGCCAAATGTGCGTGCGCGGCTAAGCTCTTTACAAAATACATCTTCGCTCATATCAGATGCAAATTTTTGACGGCCAATGGTTTCACATTCAAAATCGATTTCAACTTCAAAACGGCTGCCATCATAAGGGATAAACTCCCCCCATGAAGCGCCAGTTTCAACGCGCACAGGCTTGTTTACACGAATGTAACAACGGCTGGAAGAAAGTGAAACAAGACCAATTGCTTGAATGGCTTCAACAAAGACGAAAGAACTGCCATCCATGACAGGAACTTCCCGGGCATCAAGTTCAACGATAACATTATCAACATTAAGCGCACGCAAAGCAGCCATGAGATGCTCAATTGTTGCGACATGCGCGCCGGTAGGACTTGTTAGAACCGTGCATAAATCTGTTGCACCAACAGAACCCAAATTAGCAGGAATATCTACGGTTTCAGCAGAATTTTCATTAACTGGAATATTAAAAACTATACCCGTATCAGCATCTGCTGGCAGAAGCGCCATATTGACTGATTGTCCGGAATGCACACCAATGCCAGAAAATTCTAGACGTTCGCGTATCGTTGTTTGATGTCCTAGCAAATTATCCCCCCAGTATAATTCATCACAGGAGACATACAAAAAAGCGAGGTTATATTTTTATGATTTACTCGCATATACTTTCACATGTTCCTTTGGGAGTTTCATACCTTTTTAGGGGCATTACAACAAATCACGCTTTCTTACTAAATATTACGTTTTTCAAAAAATAAATTTTTTTATCATTTAAAAACAGCAACTTAAAAGAAGGTGCCGTTTGTTACATTGATACACAAATATAACAAACGGCATTATTTTTAGTTTAATTAGCCTGACGACGTAAGAACGCAGGAATATCCAGCTGTTCTTCCTCTTGAGCAGGCTTATCTGATGGATTGATTCGGCCCATCGTATCAAGGTTTCCACGCTTCGGTGCATATGGATTATTATCCATTCTAGCAGCAGGAGCCGGTGTTGCGGCCGGTGCCGTAGGCGCTGCAGCAGGTGCCGCATCAACTTGTGG
The DNA here is from genome assembly GCA_964645215.1 of uncultured Rhizobiaceae bacterium. Lineage (GTDB taxonomy): Bacteria > Pseudomonadota > Alphaproteobacteria > Rhizobiales > Rhizobiaceae > JAALLB01. The sequence goes on from CAZXZQ010000026.1 coordinate 7,500, forward strand.
CGCAGGTGCAGCTGGTCTTGGTGCAACTGGTGCTTGTTGTTGTCTTGGCTGTTGTGGTGCAGGTGCTTCTTCCACACCGCCAAAGCCATTCTTAAGTTTTTGCAACAAGCTCATTGCACCATTACCGGAAGTCGATGCCTGCTGTGACGCAGGTGCTGGTGTAGCCGCTTCTGCTTCAGCCTGTACCATTGGCGGAAAATCTTCAATTTCAGGAATCGTAGTTGTTTGAACCCGAGTAGCAGGTTCTTCAGCAGCCGGTGGAATAAATGCCTCACCAGATGGCATCAACTCATCTTCAAGTGCTGACTTAAATTCTTCTTCTACAGCTGGGTCTGAGAACACACCTGAAGGTTGAAACGGTGAAAGGCCGACGCCATCACGTTCAACACGTGCTTTTTCCTGAGGTATTTCCATTGTAGCAGCTGTCTTTTGAATCTGAGCAGCCGTATCAACTTTCTTCTGCATCGGTGCTGGTGCAGCAGCAGGCTTAGCAATAGGTGCAGCAGCCGCAGGCGCGCTACGCGTTACCGCTTCAAGGCGTTTAGGTGCTGTATCGCTCAACCCAGCAGATGCTGCATTGTTAATACCGGTTGCAACAACAGAAACACGAATAACACCTTCAAGTTGCTCATCAAATGTAGCACCAAGAATAATGTTTGCGTTTTCGTCAACTTCTTCACGGATGCGCGTTGCCGCCTCATCCACTTCAAAGAGTGTAAGATCACGACCACCAGTGATTGAGATCAATAGACCCGCAGCGCCGCGCATTGAGCTTTCATCTAGTAGTGGGTTAGAAATAGCAGCTTCGGCAGCTTGAATTGCACGCCCTTCGCCACTTGCTTCGCCAGTACCCATCATTGCTTTGCCCATGTCTTGCATCACAGTGCGAACATCAGCAAAGTCCAGATTGATAAGGCCTTCTTTGACCATCAAATCTGTAATACAGGCAACGCCAGAATATAAAACTTGGTCTGCCATGCCAAAAGCATCAGCAAATGTTGTTTTTTCATTGGCGATACGGAAGAGGTTCTGGTTTGGAATAACGATTAGAGTATCAACGTTCTTTTGAAGTTCAAGAATGCCTGCATCGGCAGTGGTCATGCGGCGACCACCTTCAAAACCGAACGGTTTGGTTACAACACCAACCGTTAGAACACCCATTTCACGCGCAATGCGAGCAACAACAGGTGCAGCACCTGTACCAGTGCCACCGCCCATACCAGCAGTAACAAACGCCATATGCGTGCCGTTTAGATAATCTTGGATTTCTGTCATGCATTCTTCTGCAGCTGCCGCACCCACTTCAGGTTGCGAACCAGCGCCAAGACCTTCGGTTACTTCTGCACCAAGCTGAATAACTTTTTCAGCAGATGACATTGAAAGCGCTTGAGCGTCTGTATTTGCAACAACAAATTCAACGCCTTCAAGGCCGCCTTGGATCATGTTGTTAACGGCATTACCGCCGCCGCCGCCGACACCGAATACTGTAATTTTTGGTTTAAGCTCTGTAATATCAGGCTTTTGTAGGTTGATAGTCATTTCCTCGTCTCCATTTTTGTCTGACGGAGCTGCCATCAGAACCTCTTAATTTTGGATGTTGCCATCCGTTCCGCATTTATTCGCAGCTTTCACTGCAACTAGGCGGACTCGCCTAGATCATTTCTTTTAGCCAGGTTCCAATACGACCCCATTGACCGCCAGTACCTGTATTCAACATCGTGCCAAACCCTGTAGGCACTGAAAAATTCTCAATTGATGCAATTTGTGGGTAAATCAAAAGTCCTACCGCTGTAGCAAATGCCGGACCTTTGGTTGCCTCAGGCATACCAGCAATTCCCATAGGCCTACCCAAACGCACATTGCGTGATAGCAATCGACGTGCAACTTCTGCCATACCGTTAAGCTGACTTGCGCCGCCTGTTAGCACCAAGCGCTTGCCAACCGCATCTGCAAAGCCTGACTTCAACAAACGATCTCTGATCAACTCTAGTGTTTCTTCAACACGTGGCTGAATAATTCTACTAATTTGTGCACGGCTAACTTGCTGCGGTGTTTCGCGCTCATCATCAGAAATAGGTGTCACAGAAACCATCACTTCGGAATCACTACGTCCTAGAAGCGCCGACCCATGCTTAATTTTAAGCTTTTCAGCATCTTCAAGACTGGTAGAAAGACCGCGTGCAAGATCCATCGTCACATGGTTCCCACCAACGGCAATCGCGTCTGAATAGACAAATCGTCCGTCCATAAAGACAGACAATGTGGTCGTGCCACCCCCAATATCAATACAAGCGCAGCCCATGCGCATTTCATCTTCTACCAGTGAGGAAAGCCCTGCTGCATATGGCGTTGCAACCATTGCTTCTAGTGAAAGGTGTGAACGGTTTACACAAAGTTCCAAGTTTCTCAAAGGCGCATTTTCAGCCGTTAAAACATGCATATCAATGCCAAGTTTAGAACCAATCATACCAAGCGGATTAACGATTCCATGCTCACCATCAAGCGAATATCCAATCGGAATGGAATGCACGACTGAACGCTCTGGCGCGAGCGCATGTTGTGCGCCTGCCAATAGAACCTGAGAAATATCACGCTCATCAACCGCATGACCATCAAGTGAAATATCTGCGGCAAATGCTTCGCTGACCAATCTGCCTGAAGATACATTTGTGATAAGTGAATCTACAGTGACGCCAGCCATACGCTCAGCAGCATCTACCGTATGGCGAATAGCATGCTCTGCTTCATCCAAATTAACAATCACGCCAGACTTAATGCCGCGAGATTGTTGATGGCCAATGCCAAGTACTTCAATCTTGTGCGTGCGGCCAAGAATAGCCTCACCCTTTTCGCGTGGGCGAAGTTTCGCTATCAAACAGCAAATTTTGGACGTACCAATATCAAGCACCGAAACAACCGTAGAACGCTTGTCTGACAACTGCTTCATGCGTGGCAGAAGACCCTGTTGGCTAATCATACTCATGTTTTATGCCAATCTCTCTTCAAAGCATCACGTATTACTGTTTTGCGCACTTCTGCGTCTTCGTGTTCTAATTTCATAATCATGCGATCCGGAAGCCGCATATCTACTTGCACAATTTCGCGGTCCAGCAATTGTTTCTCAAGTTGCATAGCCCGGAGGTTTTCAAGTGATTCACGCCATTCATTTTCCGGTAGCATAACCCGCAAGCCACCTTTCATGATAACATTCCAGCGGCGTTCGCCTACACGCACAAATGCTTCAGCACGTTGAGCAAGCTCAGGATATTGCTGAATGACAGACAAAATTTCGGAAGCTTCTTTGTTTGCTCCATGCCCCACAACCTGTGGCAAAAGCATATGGCGTTGCGCAGCGCGGCCAATGACATTGCCATCAGCAGAAATCAAATTAACTGCGTCTTCCACTTTCCATAAAGCATAAGGTTCAAATTCTTGGACATTGATAATAATGGTATTTGGAAAGACTTTTCTTACAGAAGACTCACGCACCCAATTAATTGAATTGATCTTATCGCGCGCTTTAGCAACATCAAACTCAAACATGGTCTTGCCAAGTTCATCACCAAGCAATTCCTGTATCTCAGCTGGGTCAAGATTAACATTGCCTTCAACAACAAGCTTACTTGCTTCAAACCCGACAATGGATGATGCAGAGGCTACAACCTGAGAACGATTGCCCTCGCCCGCGTAAAAATATCCACCGGCCAAAACAAGCGCAATAATTGCCAAAGCACTTTTTCCCTTACCCATGCGTAAAATGCGCATAGGTGAAAAATTGCTGACAAAGCGAATTGCTTTGCGAACATATCTTGGCATCAAACGTGCAGAACCCGCCTCATGGAGACCATGAGCAGGTGACACATTTTCTATTCGTTGTGAGCGGTGTTTACCGCCTATCGGTTGCACGTAGCATCCTCCACAATCCAACTCAGTAACTCTTCCCAACTGTGTCCGGCATGGACAGCTTGTTCCGGTAATAATGAGGTAGGAGTCATTCCTGGCTGAGTGTTTACTTCCAACCAGATAATTTCCCCTGTGCCCATTAGACCATCATCAAGCCTGAAATCGGAGCGTGTTACGCCACGACAACCAAGCACTCGATGGGCATCTAGAGACCATTGGAGAATCTTATGGTAAATATTTGGTTTAATTTCTGCCGGAATTACGTGTTTTGAGCCTCCAGCCTTATATTTTGCATCAAAATCGTAGAATTTTTCGCCTTCAGTCTGAATATCAGTCACCCCAAGCGCCACATCACCCATCACAGAACAGGTTAATTCTCGCCCCGCAACGAATCGCTCAACCATTAAATTGTCCTCATAAGGCCAATCTTTACTGGTTAATTCGCGCGGCGGATTGATCGCATCCTCCTTCACAATCAACACGCCAAAGGATGAACCTTCAGACACAGGTTTGATCACATAAGGCGGTTTTAAAACATGCCCGCTAGCAGCTTCTTCACGCGTTACAACGCGCGATTCTGCAATCGGAATTCCAGCCGTTTTGGCAATCTTTTTTGCCTTCTCTTTGTTCATCGCAAGGGCAGAAGCAAGCACGCCAGAATGCGTATAAGGAATGTTTAGAAATTCAAGCACACCCTGAATGAGACCATCCTCACCATAAGGGCCATGCAATGCGTTAAACGCAACATCAGGATTGAGATGCCTCAAAGTTGAGCTAATCTTCCGATCTACATCAACTTCCGTAACTTTATAGCCTGCATTGCGCAAACCATCTGCACAGGCTTTGCCGGAAGAAAGAGAGACTTCTCGCTCAGAAGACCACCCTCCCATTAATACTGCAACATGCTTTCCCGCCATAACGCATCCCCGTTAGCTAAGAATCCAAAAACGCAAGATCCACAACAACGCTAGCCGTTGCAAATCCAGTTTTGCCTGCCTGTTACCTGTTATAAAAAGCGGTCCGGTTTTCCCGGCTTCTCACCCTACTCGTCTGACTTCGGGTGATATTGCCGCATCACTACCTGCCAGTTAATCCTAACGCCCCCGACTTGCTATTCAGCAAATCGCCCGATGCGCTTAATCTCCCATTCTAACGAAATTCCAGAATTTGCCAAGACTTTTTCTCGAACAAATTCGCCCAAGTTTTCAAGGTCACTGGCGGTGGCGTTTCCGGTATTGATCATGAAATTACAATGCATTTCGCTCATTTGTGCGCCGCCTATCTTGTGGCCGCGTAGCCCAGCCTCATCTACAAGCTTCCAAGAGCTATGCCCTTCTGGGTTTTTAAACGTAGACCCGCCAGTTTTTTCTTTTACTGGTTGAACTGTCTCACGATGATGCTGAACCTCATCCATCTGCTGCTGAATATTTTCTCTGTTTTCTTCAAAACCTTCAAAGATCGCTTTGGTGAAAATCAGATCGCTATGCGCCGCGCTATGGCGATAGGTATATCCCATATCCGCATGGTTCAGAATATGTTTATTACCTTTGCGGTCAATCGCATGCACTTCCATAACTCGGTTTGTGGTTTCTGTGCCATTAGCACCTGCATTCATTCTGAGCGCACCACCGATACCGCCGGGAATACCGTGATAAAACGCAAATCCACCAAGCCCTTCTTCTAGTGCTTTTGCTGCGAGGCGTTTATCTGGAATGGCAGCACCTGCCAGCAGACGATTGTCGCCAATTGCCTCCGCCATACCAAACCCCTTGGCAGAAAGACGAATAACAACGCCTTCAAGCCCGCCATCACGCACCAATAAATTGGAGCCAACGCCAACAACCAATACAGGAATTTCTTGCGGCAACTGGCTTAAAAATAAGCTCAAATCTTCTTCGTCTGCCGGTTGAAACAGAATATCTGCCGGTCCCCCCACCTGAAACCAGGTCAGTTTCGACATATCAGCGTCCGCGGTTATACGCCCGCGAACATCTTCTAATGTGCCATCAAGACTTTTAAGAAGTGCAACACCCGACATTACAAGCTTTCCAACTCACCTTGAAGTGCATAGGCCCATTGGCTCACACTGCCCGCACCAAGAAAGATCACATAATCGCCCGGCTCTGCAAGCTCAGCAATTTTAGCTGCAATCTGTTCAGGCCCGTCAATCGCTTGCGCGCTTCTATGCCCACCAGAGCGCAACCCCTCTGCAAGCGACTTGGAGTCATATCCTTCAATTGGTTTTTCACCTGCTTCATATACGGGAGCAACCAACACATGATCCGCATCATTGAAACACGCACAGAAATCACCAAACAAACTCTCAAGGCGCGTGTATCTGTGCGGCTGCTTGACCGCAATCACTTTGCCGGAACTTGCCTGACGCGCAGCAGATAGTGCTGAAGTAATTTCAACCGGGTGATGCGCATAATCATCATAAATTTCGATACCGTTCCAAGAGCCCGTATGAGTAAACCGTCGGCGCACACCTGCAAAGGAAGAAATACCCTCACGGATAGCTTCATGACTAACACCTAACTCCAAAGAAATGGCAATCGCAGCCGTGGCATTTGAAACATTGTAAAGACCTGGCATTGGTAAGATCAAATCTTCAATTCGTTCAACTTCACCAGACTTGCGATGGCGCTTCTCAATTGTGAATTTGGAAGTAGCTCCCTGCGGCTCCACATCAATAAACCGCACTTGCGCTTGCGGGTTAGCCCCATAGGTCACAATCCGGCGATCGGTAATCTTTGCAACCTGTGCCTGTACTTCTGGATGATCAAGGCACATAACCCCGAAACCATAGAAAGGCACATTTTCTACAAACTGTGTGAAGGCCGCTTTTACCGCATCATAGGTTCCATAATGATCGAGGTGATCGGCGTCAATATTGGTCACAACCGCCACATCAGCTGGCAATCGCAAGAATGTACCGTCAGATTCATCTGCTTCCACCACCATCCATTCGCCATCGCCCATACGTGCGTTTGTACCAAAATCATTGATGATACCGCCATTGATTACGGTTGGATCAAGTCCACCAGCAACAAGCAATGTACTCACCATGGTTGTTGTGGTTGTCTTGCCATGCGTACCGCCAATCGCAATTGATTTTCGGAAGCGCATCAGTTCTGCGAGCATTTCAGCACGGCGTACCATTGGAATATTTCGTTCGCGTGCCGCAAGCCGCTCAGGGTTATCTTGCTTAATAGCACTTGAGGTAACAACCACTTCCGCTTCACCCAAATTATCCGCACTATGGCCGATATGCACATTTATGCCTTTTTCACGCAAGCGCTTCACATTAGCGCTTTCATTCATGTCAGAGCCTTGAACCTCATAACCCAGGTTATGTAATACCTCGGCAATCCCGCTCATCCCGATACCGCCAATACCAACGAAGTGAACCAAGCCAATTTTCTCAGGCATTTTCATATGCAATATTCCTGCTAATTCTATTTGTTCTCTGCGAGCGCTTCCAGCATATCTGCTAAAATACCCGCTGCATCCGGTTTCCCAGTCTTTTTGGCATTTTTTGCCATAAGTGCAAGCTTTTTTGGGTCAGAAATCACACGCGAAAGCTCATCTGCTAATAATTGTGGGCGCAATGCTGCTTGTTGAAAAATCACTGCCCCGCCTTCTGCCGCCACAGTTGCTGCATTTTTTGCTTGATCATCATCAATCGCATGCGGCAGCGGAACTAAAAAGCCTGGCCGGCCAATTATCGCTAACTCACTAACGGTTGAAGCACCTGCACGCGAAATCACCAAATGTGCATCGGCAATTTTTGAAGGCATATCAGAAAAGAATGGATGTACTTCTGCGACAACACCCATTTCTGTATAAGCTGACTTTATTTGTCTATCATCTTCCGCTCGTGATTGTTGTACTAAACGGATAAGCTTTTGCTGCGCTTCTGGTAATAGTTTAAGTGCTTCAGGAATGGATTCCCCAAAAAACGATGCACCCTGACTTCCACCAAACACAAGCAGATTAAACGGTTCATTTTCCCCGCGACTTGAGTAGGCGATATTTGCTGCTTCAATTACAGGTGGGCGTACAGGGTTTCCTGTGACCGTAACACCTTCATCAACGCCTTGCGCATTCCCAAACCCAATTGCTGTTTTTAAGACGCGTTTAGTAAGCAATTTATTCGCGCGCCCAAGCACGGCATTTGCTTCATGGACAAGTGAAGGTACGCCCATCTGACTAGCAGCAAGCAAAG
>CAZXZQ010000027.1:0-15233 GCA_964645215.1 uncultured Rhizobiaceae bacterium
AATACTTAATAATTAAAAAATCAAGAACAAAACTAGAACCGCACTTGAGTTAGGGGAAAAATTAGAGAACACCCTCACCAGAGCGGCCTCTATGAAGCAACCTACCTTCTTCCACAAGGGAAGAGGGAAAGAAATTCTATCCCCACTCCATAACTCTCCAGCATAATTAGCTCATCGTCTGTTTTTAAACTCAGTTTGGCCACCGAAGTTAAACGAAAGCAGAGACAGCAGAGCGGTGAAAGGTAGACGGTTTAGGGGAACAAAAATCCCTCCGTGGCAGGACAAGCTGGCATAGCCAGTGCCAGTCCGTGAACGGACGCGAACCGGATGGCAAAGCGAAAAACAAAGACCCCGTTGTGAATAATTCTGCTTATCCAGCCAATTGAGCCAAGATTTTCATCGCATCTTCTTCGCGACCTTCAGGCACAAAAAGATGGTCATGATAAAAACCGGAGACAGGATTTACGCCCATATCGTGCTTGGCGAGTTCGGTTGCAATACGTGCAATGAAACCCACTGCCTCAAGAGAGGAATGCACATCAAGCGTGATCATACGGCACGGAAACTCTAAGGAAAAGTTATGCGCCTCAGCTTCATCTCTTGTCATGATAAGCGTCACGCCTTCTGCTTCATGAAACATCATTCGAGGAGAGATATTTTGAGGAACTTCCCCTTCAGCAAGGGTCACAAAAACATAAATGCCGTCATGCAACTTGGCGTTAAGCTTTTTGAAAAGTTGATCAAGATTAGCTTCACCGCTCATTGGCCAGCTCTCAGGTCAATGCAAAAAAAACAAGGATATGGGCTGCAACAACGAGTACGGTCAACACGATACGTAAGCTCCCCATCCATTTTGGAAGGTCGCCTCTAACCGCACTGAAACTATCCCATACCCCTTGCAGGCAGAAGCAAACCATCAAAACCGGAATGCAGTAAATAGAAGGGAGTAAAAGTGCTAGAAGCGCGCCGAGAGATGGGAGAATTGAGAAAAACAATATATGCGGATTGGCAAATTGCTCTTCATGGGTCAGTTGAGAATCAAACGAAGCGCCGGAAATAGCCGCCCCCCAGCGAATGCCCCCCAGGAAGGAAAGGATAATAGCTGACCAAATTTTGAACATATCAAGAAAGAGAGATGATAGTGGGTGCGCATCGCCATTTACATAGATGAGAATTGACAGCGCACAGAACGGAATGAAACCAGCAAGCGACAAGATCCATGCGCGTGAAATGGGACTGATTTTCATATTTCTGGTTTTGGCCATTATGGGCTCTCGTCAGTTTTTCCTGAAGATCGCGTTCGCTGCCCACCCGGTAAAAATAGCAACAAACACTGCCATTAATCCGTATATCAGGCTGTTGTTATGTGCAAGGTTGTATATCCAGCGCTCGAAGCCGACTTTGCCAACGGTGAATTTGGATTGGCTATTTGAGGCGGTAATTTCGCCATCGCGGAAAAGGTATGCCGTTACATTATGTTCGCCAATTGGAACATTGGGTGGCAGAGATAGAGTCGCTCGAAAAAGCGTCGGACTTAATTGTTCAACTGAGTTGCCATTTTCTGCGAAAAGTTCATCGCGTGTTCTGATACGCAAGAGCGCATCTGAAAATTCACCTGCAACCAGAACAAAAGCAAGGTCACCTTGAACGGAAGGACGAGCGCCGAGATTATCAATGCCTATTCCTTCTTTGCGCAGAACATCCGTCTCAGCAATTTCAGAAAGAGGCCTTGAGCTTAAGACAGAATAAAATGCAGGTACGCTTGTATATTCATGTTTCTTATTGTTGATCCAGATGCCAGCAATGCGTTCTTTACGGCGAACGATGACATCCTCTTGAACACCTTCAACCTTGATAACGACATCATATTCGCCTCGTTTGAGCGCTGCTTTATCCGCGCCTTCAATAGAGCCAAATATGACAATGTCTGTGCCATTAAAATCTGATGCAACAGGTACCATGTCAACGGAGATACCCATTTGAATGGTTTCGGCACGCACAGTAATTGATGCAATTATGAAGAAAAGGATAGCAAGAAATGATCTAAACATTAGTGACCTCCCTGCGCAGATGTGCCGATGAGATTGAAAAAGTCAGCTGGCGTTGCGATGAGGTCATAGCCAAGTCGAATACAAACGCCAAGGACAAGAAGGCCAAGCAATGCACGCAATTGTTCGCCTTTTAATTTATGGCCTGCAGCAGCACCGAATTGGGCACCGATTACGCCACCGACCATTAGGATAAAGGCAAGAACGATATCAACGGTCTGGTTTGTGGTAGACTGAATAATGGTCGTGTAAGCGGTCACAAAAATAATCTGAAAGAGCGATGTTCCAATCACCACATTGGTTGGCACACGCAGAAGGTAGATCATGGCAGGCACCATGATGAATCCACCGCCAACACCCATGATGGCTGCCAAGATACCGACCAAAATACCGAGCGCTACAACAGGGATTGCGCTTAAGTAAAGTTTGGATTTACGAAACCGCATCTTAAACGGCAAAGCATAAATCCAGCTTGAATGATCTGACTTGCGTTTAACAGGAGCAATATTGTTTTTTGATTTGCGAATTGCGTTAAGACTTTCAATCGTCATCAATGTGCCGATCGAGCCTAAGAAAACCACGTATAAAATAGATATGATAAGATCAAGTTGACCAACACTACGCAAAAAGGAGAAAAGATAAACACCAAAGGTTGACCCTATAAGGCCGCCCACGAGCAGCATGATACCGAGCTTCACATCCACCGTACCTTTTCGCAGATGCGCAAGCGCACCAGAAAATGAAGAAGCAACGATTTGATTGGCTTCTGTTGCAACAGCAACTGCTGGGGGAATGTTATAAAAAATCAAAAGCGGGGTCATCAAAAAGCCGCCACCCACGCCAAACATGCCGGAAAGGAATCCAACGGCTGCGCCCATACCAAAAAGTACGAACATATTTACAGAAATTTCTGCAATAGGAAGATAGATGCTCACGGCATCCTCCAAGCTTTACATGAATTTAACAAATAAGATGCCGGCAAACATAGGCAGTACATCATAATATTGGATGGCTTTTGCGCCTAGAAATCCAGAATGTCAATGCACCTTTTAAGGTGAGCAAGGATATATTTTAACTGGCTCTATTTATGCCGAAACCTGTTTCAAAACTTGTACAAGCTGCGCGTCAATCTTCCCATTTTGTGGCACGCCTATTCTTTTCTGGAAAGCACTAATGGCGTTACGCGTTTTATTGCCAATAACACCGTCTGCAGGCCCTGCATCAAACCCAAGTTTAGCAAGTGTAGCCTGCACCAATCTTACAGTAGATTTGTCTATGACAGGCGCAGCTGTAGCAATATTTGGTGCATCTTTCCAAGCATCAGGAATTTGCACTTCATTTGCATCTCTATTAATCTCGGCTGGCTTCCAATCTTTTGCTGCAGATTTTGCTTGTTCAAGTTGATCAGGACGCATTGCGTTGCCAATTACGTCTCTTTTTGAAAGAGCGTCTTTGTCACCCGCATTACCAGCAACCGCAAACCACTTATAAGCTTCAATGAGATTTGTCTCACCGTTTGCAGCACCATTGGTATGGAAGATGCCTGCATTAACCTGACTGTCTCGCACGCCGTGATCTGCTGCTTTTTTGAACCACTCAAAGGCTGTCGCCATGTCTGGTTGTTCGCTTAAAGCGCCCGGTGTTGCATAAAGAACTGCCAAATTATGCATCGCAATGACGTTGCCATTATTTGCTGCGGTTTCATACCATGTTGCAGCTTTGGCAGGATTACGTTCTAGACCAATGCCTTTTTCATTAAAGTTACCAATAATATATTGCGCTGGAGCAAAACCACTTTCAGCAGAACGTTCATACCAAGTAGCCGCTTGTTCAAGATTTTTTTCAACGCCGGAACCATCTGTATATCGTTTGCCCACTTCAAAAAGTGCCTTTGGTTCGTTGCTGGCAACGGCTGCTTTTAATGCGTCACTTCCAAATGGAATATCTGCGGCAGGCGCTGCAATTTGTTCAACAGCAACAGGGGAGGATGCTGCTTCAACGCCAAATCCTTCACTTGAAGATGTTGCTTCCGTTGAAAACAGACTGTCTCCTGCAGAAGCTTCTACTGCTGTAGCTGCAAGCTCTGAACTCTCTGTTGCTATACTATCTGCAATTGGGGCAACTGATGTTTCGATTTCCGAAGCTGTATCACTTAAATTTTGTTCAGCAACATTGTCACTATTTGCAGCTTGAATTTCGGAAAGTTCTTCAGAGGTTGCAATGCTTGTTTCACCAAGTGTCTCTAAACCATCTTCGCCCGTCAAAGGTTGGGGTTGCTCTATACTTGATGCAGTTTGTGTATCACTTGAAAGGAACTTTGACGCGAGCGGAATGGACAATGCAAGTAGTAATGCAGCTGCGGCGGCAATGATAATACTCTTCTTATGACCTTGGATTAACTTGGATAAAGCACCTAGCTTGCTCGGTTTATTTTTTTCTTCCTCAGCTGCCCGGTTTTCTTCTACTTGCGATACGCGCATTGCATCTCTTGCAATTTGCCTAAATTGATTTCCATTATTAGAAGGCCGATCTGTTTCATGTGACATGCCGCCTCTACGGTCTTTTGCTTGCCGTACAAGTAAGGCTAAATCCGGACCACCTGTGCCAGGCTCAATTGGCATATCAGCAGTTTCCGATGAAGATTCATCAGAGGCTTCTTTTGTAAATTCTGGCTTTACTTCAGGCTCAATAACGCTGTCATTTGCTTCAGACACAAATTCGCTCATCGGCGCTTGTGGCATTTCAGAACTAACAGCATCATCAGCAAATGTGTTTTCTTCGGCAATCTCATACGCTTGCTCTGTGTAAGTGTCTTCAGCTTGCTCTTCCTGCTGCATTTCTGCCTTAGGTTCATCTACATTTTGACTTTCAGAATCTACGTTCTGAGGCTCTTCATAAGCTCCCGCTAAAGGTTGAATAGATGAAGGTTGCTCAGGAGCAGCAGTTCCATGCATCACCTGGCTTTCGATATTACTTAAACGCTCAGCCATCATTGAGAAAATATCTTTAACAGCATCAATTGTATCAATGTTCGATGAGTTCATCGTGTCATTGGCTTCTTTCAGATATTGAACCTGTTCTGACAATTGTTGAATTGGTGTCATGTCAATTTCTGAAGCCGTACCATTGGTTTTCATATGGCTAACTGTATTTTCAACAGCCTCTTGAGCAGCTTGCGTTGCAAGTTCAATCGCAATATCCCGACTTGCACCCAATTGCTGTTCAATGCCTGATAATCTATCACTAATTGGAGACAATGTTTCTGGCGTAAATCCAGCACCATCAAAACTTGTCATCTGGTTAGATAATGCTGTTATTTGCTCACCTAAGCCATTGAGCATTGCATCATCTGCTGCAGAACCTTCTCCTTGCTCTTGAGCAAGTGATAATTGGTACACAGTGGAAGAAATGTATTTAAGCTGTTCCATTACAGCATCTGCATCTTCATCAGAAGCCGAAAGAGGTGCATCAGAACTTGATAGTTTTTGAATTTGACTGCTCATATCTCCAATCTGATCTTGAATGGAACTGAAGATAGAAACATCAACCGCAGGTGATTCAATGGTTTCAACGCGGTCGACCAATTGGTCAAGGCGCTCTAATAATGCATCAGAATTTGCAGGGGCATCACTTGCACCACCTGATGCTGGTAGAGCTGAAATATTATCAAGCTTCTCTGAGAGTTTGTTAATTTGCGCCGCCAGCCCATCAAAGCCTGCATCTTGATTTGGGTTTTGGTCAGCAAGATTATTACCTAGTTCTGAAATTGCTGAATTAACAGCATCAAATCTTGAGTAGATTGCATCGGCGTCAAAGCTTGGTGCGTTTTGTGTTTCGTCCAGCATTTTGCTGACATCAGAAATTCGAGCTTCAATACGCTCTAGATTATTCATACCATTGTCAGCAGAAGAAAGTGCCACAATTGCGCGATTAATTTCTTCAAGGTGCATATCTAATGACGATGTGTCGAGAACATGCTGCTCAGCAGGCTTATTTTCAATTGCCTCTAAACTAACCTGCATTGCGTTTATTTGATTGATAATGTCATTTTGAGTTGTTGAAAGATTACCTTTCAAATCCGCTTCAAATTGTTCAACACGCTGGTAAAGGTCTGCTTGTGATTGAGCTGCTTGAGAAACAGCTGCCTCTATTTGCGAATTATCGGCATTGTTCATATTGGTAAATGCGCCATCTAACATTGTGCGCAATTCATTCACCTGGCCAGTAATTTCAGCATGACTTACTTCAACCGCCGTTGCATATGCATTGGGGTCAATCTGATTATCCTGCGTTGATGTGACATGTGCCTTGAACATCTCTTGATGTTGCTCAAGGATAGATTTCATCTCCGCCAGTTCATTTGCCTGATTTTTTGCATTTGAAGCAGCCAGGTTTGAAATTGACTCATTAATCGTTTTCATCTCAGAAGAGATGTTTTGATATTGCTCTGTGATACGGCTTGTAGCTTGTTGAAGATGCGAATTTTGCACTGTTTGACCCGATTGATTTTGCGTTAGACCTTGTAATTTATGTGTCAAGCGTTCCAGGCTTGCCTTGATATTATCTACTTCTAGTGATGATTGCTGGCGCATTTGTGGTTGCATTATTGGGGCTTGTTGCATCACTGGCGCTGGCGCGTAATTTTGTTGCGGTTGCATTGCATGCGGATGCTGAAGATTATTCTGCATAGGATATGGTGGTTGGTTTTGCATTACATTCCCCTGATGCATCTGAGCTGCATACGTTTGATCTGTTGGATGTCCATATCCGTATTGATCTGGCAGAACACCCATTGTCTCAATGCGACGCTGAATTTCATCCGTATGATGATTATACCCCAAGGGTTGCTGAACTATGGGTTCCGCACTTGCATGTGCAGGCGCTGTAGCCAAATTATTCAGTTGTGATCGTACACGTCGCATTTATTAAGCCTGTCAAAATAACCGTTTGTGAGAATACAAAACGATTCCCCCAACAGAAGCTTTCACAAATCAGGGTAAACAATGTGTTAACCTTTGCGTAAATTATGGTTAATTATTCATTACCTCTCTTAAAATTGCTAAAAAGCATCAATTTTGGGGATGATCACAGAAATTTTGAGTTTTATCTCAAAATATTTACCTTTACGTACACGTAAGTATTTGCTATCCATAAAATTGATACTATGTTATATCCGTTACGCTCTATAAGAGTGCCAATGACATAATTTTGAGGAAGTATTATGCCAAGCTATACCGCACCCGTACAAGAAACCATGTATGTCCTGAAAGATGTTCTAAACATCGATCGTTATAATAATTTGCCTGGATTTGAAGAAGCGACACCTGACATGGTGGAAGCCATTCTGAGCGAAGCAGCAAAACTAAGCGAAGAAGTGCTTCACCCAATCAATCAATCTGGCGATCAAGAGGGTTGTACGCGTAACGAGGATGGCAGTGTTACGCCGCCAAAGGGTTTCAAAGCGGCTTATGACCAATATCGCGAAGGTGGTTGGATGGGCTTGCCGGCTGATCCTGAATATGGTGGTCAGGGCTTACCTTACGTACTTCATACAGCAGTTAGCGAATACCTCTCATCATCTAATCAGGCTTTTTCTATGTATCCGGGCCTCACACAAGGCGCCATTGCAGCACTTCAAGTGCATGCTTCACCGGAGTTGAAGCAGACCTATTTACCTAAAATGATTGAAGGTGCCTGGACGGGTACCATGAACCTCACCGAACCCCATTGTGGTACGGACCTTGGCATGTTGCGTACAAAGGCTGTTCCGCAAGCCGATGGCTCCTATAAAATCACTGGCCAGAAAATTTTCATTTCAGCTGGTGAGCATGACATGTCCGAGAATATTATTCACCTTGTGATTGCGCGCATCGAAGGTGCGCCTGATGGGGTGAAAGGCATCTCGCTCTTTGTCGTGCCAAAATATAATGTCGGCGATGATCAATCGATTGGTGATCGCAATGGGGTTTCCTGTGGTGCGATTGAAGAGAAAATGGGCATTCACGGCAATTCAACTTGCGTGATGAATTATGACGAAGCAACAGGCTACCTGATCGGTGAAGAAAACAAAGGCCTCAAGGCTATGTTTATCATGATGAATGAAGCACGCCTTGGTGTTGGTCTTCAAGGGTTAGCGCAATCTGAAATCGCTTATCAAAACGCTGCAATTTACGCGAAGGAACGCATTCAAGGCCGCGCACTTACAGGTGCGGCAGAACCAGACAAGAAGGCTGACCCCCTACTCGTTCACCCGGATGTGCGCCGTATGTTGATGAACATCAAGTCATTCAACGAAGCAGGTCGCGCATTCATGCTCTGGACTGCTTTGAAGGGTGATATTTCCCATCGAGCGGCCTCAGAAGAAGAGCGCGAAGCGGCAGATGATTTGATGGGACTCCTCACACCAATCGTCAAAGGCGTGCTTACCAATATCGGGTTTGATAATTGTGTAAATGCGCAACAGGTCTTTGGTGGCCATGGTTATATCGAAGAATGGGGTATGAGCCAGTTCGTACGCGATGCGCGTATTGCTCAGATCTATGAAGGTGCAAACGGTGTTCAGGCGCTTGACCTTGTTGGGCGTAAACTGCCTGCCAATGGTGGTCGAGCAATGCGTTCCTTTATGGAAGAAGTAAACGGCTTCACCAAAAAGCATATGGATAACGAAGAAATGCAGGTTTACACCAAGCCATTGCGTGATGGTGTGAAAAAGCTTGAGGCGGCTACCATGTGGCTCATGCAAAATGCGATGCAAAACCCGAATAATGCGGGTGCGGCTTCAATGGACTTCATGCATATGTTTGGCCTTGTAGCACTTGGCTATATGTGGGGCCTGATGGCAGAGAAATCACAAGAAGCCCTTAAAGAAGGTGCCAATGGTTCAACTAAATTCCATGAAGAAAAGCTTATCACTGGCCGTTATTTCATGGAACGTGTGATGCCTGAATGTGCCGCTCACTTGGCCCGAATTGAAAGCGGTTCTGAAAGCATGATGGCGCTTGAAGCAGACATGTTCTAGGACTTGCATTGATGTTGGCGCCGCAGGACATACTTAATTCTCCAAAACCATCCTGGATGGATGAAGACTATACACTTGTACGCGAAATGGCAGGCAAGTTTATGGATGGAGAAATTGCTCCCAATTATGATGACTACGAGAAAAATGAAATCGTACCGCGATCCGCGTGGGAGCAGGCGGGTGCGAACGGTCTTTTATGCGCTTCCATGCCGGAAGAGTATGGCGGCGGAGGCGCGTCCTACGTGCAAGAAGCAGCGATCATCGAAGCGGTTGGCCATGCGGGCGTTGATGGATTTGGCATTGCGCTGCATTCAGGCATTGTTGCACCCTATATCAATGCGTACGGGACAGAAGAACAAAAACAGCGTTGGCTCCCACGGCTTGCAACCGGCGAACTAATTGGCGCGATTGCCATGACAGAACCTGGCACGGGCTCCGACCTGCAAGGCGTGAAAACCTCTGCGGTAAGAGATGGAAATCAATACCGTATTAACGGCTCAAAGACGTTCATCACCAATGGGCAGAATGCCAACCTCATTATCGTTGTATCCAAGACAGATCCGAACGAAGGCGCAAAAGGCGTGTCGTTGATGATTGTAGAAACCGACGAAGTCGACGGCTTTGAGCGTGGGCGGAACCTAGACAAAATTGGCCTGAAGGCAAATGACACGTCTGAACTCTTCTTCAACGATGTGAAAATTCCAACGGCCAATCTGCTCGGCACGGAAGAAGGCCAGGGCTTTTTTCAATTGATGAATGAACTGCCGCAGGAAAGACTTCTGATCGCTAATCAGGCCATGGCTTCGATTGAACTCGCACTCTCGCTTACCATTGACTATGTCAAAGAACGCAAGGCTTTTGGTAAGGCAATCCTCGACTTTCAAAATACTCAGTTTAAGCTTGCGGAACTCAAGTCTGAAGCCACTATGGCGAAAGCATTTGTGAACCAATGTGTAGGCCAACATTTAGAGAAAAAGCTGGACTCAGCAACAGCTTCCATGGCCAAATATTTAGTGACCGATCTGCAAGGAAAAGTGATGGATGAATGCCTGCAACTTTTCGGCGGATATGGTTTTATGAACGAATACCCAATCGCACGCATGTATCGAGACGCCCGCGTTCAACGCATTTACGGCGGCACGAATGAAATCATGAAAGTGCTGATTGCCCGAACATTATAGCGTGTACTCTAGGAGGAAGATTATGCCTAAAGGATATTGGATTGCGCATGTTGCCGCGAAGCAAGATGATGCGTTTAGCTCAGATGCCTACAAAGCCTATGTTGAAGGAGCAGCGCCTGCGTTTAGAGAACATGGCGGCACTTTTCTTGCGCGTGGCGGAACGTTTGAACAAATGGAAGGCAATGACCTTGGTCCACGCCATGTGGTGATTGAGTTTACCTCTCTTGAAGCTGCAAAGACTTGTTACAATAGCGATACATATCAATCAGCGATGAAACATCGCACTAGCGTCTCCGCTGCACATATTATTTTGATGGAAGGGTATGAAGGCTAATGACTGACTACACACTTAAATGTTTTGTTGAATCCGGCAACGCTTACAAGGCGGCATTAATGTTGCAACTTTGTGAAGCGGACTGGAAAGCCGAATGGGTAGATTTCTTCAACGGCGAAAACCGCTCCAATGAATTCCGCGCCATGAACTCTATGGCTGAAGTGCCCGTGCTAATCGATCACTCACAGGGCAACAAGGCGTTTAGCCAATCCAGTGTCATTCTCATGCATTTGGCAGATCGCTTTGGAAAATTCATGCCGGACAATCGCACTGATGAACTTGAAATGATGCGCTGGATGTTTTTCGACAATCACAAACTCACCGGCTATGTGGCGACCTATCGCTTCCTTTCCAAATTTCTCAAAAAAGAGGGTGACCCGGAAACCGAATTTATGAAGGGCCGCATGATGGGCGCTTTTAAGGTTTTCAATGCACATCTGGAAAGGAATGACTGGATTGCGGCCAATCAAATCACACTCGCTGACATTTCAGCTTGCGGATATTTATTCTGGCCAGACCATTTCAACGTAAGCTGGGACGATTATCCGGGCATTAAGGCCTGGCTCTCACGCATTCAAGAACAACCCAATTGGGCAGCACCAGAAGCTTTGCTTCCAGCTACCCCCAACACTTAAAAACCAAGGAGGCAATTATGGCTGACGCATATATTTACGACCATGTTCGTACACCACGCGGTCGCGGCAAAAAGGATGGATCTCTTCATGAAGTACCTGCCGTACGGCTCGCAGCGCACACGCTGAAAGCAACACGCGACAGGAATGAAATCGATACGACGCAGGTGGATGACGTTATCCTAGGCTGTGTTGATCCGGTTGGCGAAGCAGGTTCCGATATTGCTCGCGCCGCTATTTTTGAAGCTGGTTATGACAACACCGTTCCCGGCATGCAGATCAACCGTTTCTGTGCTTCTGGCCTTGACGCCATCAATATGGCAGCTTCCACCATTAACTCCGGTGCAAATGATATTGTGATTGCTGGTGGTGTGGAAAGCATGTCCCGCGTTGGCATTGGTGCTTCCGGTGGCGCATGGCCGATGGACCCATCTGTTGCTATCCCTGCCTATTTCATGCCGCAGGGCGTATCAGCAGATTTGATTGCAACCAAATACGGCTTCTCTCGCGATGATGTGGATGCCTATTCAATTGAAAGTCAGAAACGCTCCGCCCAAGCTTGGGAAGAAGGCCGTTTTGATAAATCCGTTATGTCTATCAAAGACCAAAACGGACTTACCATTCTTGATAAAGACGAGCACATGCGTCCGGGAACCAATATGCAGTCGCTTGCATCACTCGACCCTTCTTTCGTGATGATGGGCGAGATGGGTGGCTTTAACGCGGTTGGCATTGCAGCACATCCAGATGTGGAAGCAATTAAACATGTTCACCATGCAGGCAATTCATCCGGCATTGTGGATGGTGCAGCAGCCGTATTGATGGGCTCAGAAGAAGGTGGCAATAAGCTTGGCATCAAGCCACGCGCTAAAATCCGCGCCTTTGCCAATATCGGTTCTGACCCGGCTCTCATGCTTACAGGTCCGGTGGATGTGACCGAGAAGCTTCTTGCTCGCGCTGGCATGAAGCTTTCTGACATTGATCTCTTTGAACTCAACGAAGCCTTTGCTTCTGTTGTGCTGCGCTACATGCAGCATTTTGATATTTCACATGACAAGATGAATGTTTGTGGTGGTGCTATTGCTATGGGTCATCCGCTTGGCGCAACCGGTGCGATGATCCTTGGCACAGTGCTTGATGAGCTTGAACGCCGCGACCAAAACGTCGCCCTTGTAACGCTGTGCATTGGTGCAGGCATGGGTACGGCAACGATTATTGAAAGAGTTTAAGTATGAGCTATACAAATTTTAAAGTTGAAACCGATAGTGACGGTATCCTAGTTGCTACATGGGACATGCCAGATAAATCCATGAACGTGATCGATGCATCGGTCATGGAAGAATGGGAAAAGGTTATCGATGCAGCAATTGCAGACGACGCCGTTAAAGGTGTTGTGATCGCTTCTGGCAAAAAGACGTTTGGTGCGGGTGCTGACCTTACTATGTTGCAAGCAATGCTTGGCCAATACCGCGAAGAAGAAGCAAAGAACCCGGAAGCGGCAGCGCAACTTCTCTTTGATAATGCCTATCGTCTGAACTTGTTACTTCGCAAACAAGAGACATCCGGTAAGCCTTTTGTTGCTGCTATTAATGGTCAGGCAATTGGCGGCTGTTTAGAAATCTGCCTTGCCTGTCATGCGCGTGTGATTGCAGATGATGCAAAAGTTTCACTGCCTGAAGTAAAAGTAGGGCTCTTCCCCGGTGGTGGTGGTACACAGCGCGTGCCACGCTTGATCCACACGCAGGAAGCACTGCAATTCCTCCTCAAGGGCGGCAACATGCATGCGTCTAAAACCAAAGCACAGGGACTGACCACGGAAGTCGTGCCAGAAGGCGAGTTGGTTGCGAAAGCCAAAGAGCTTATCAATGGTGGATTGAAGGCAGTTCAGCCATGGGATGTTAAAGGATTTAAAATTCCGGCAGGCAAAGTTTACTCACCAGCAGGATTCCAGCTTTACCCACCGGCCAATGCGATCTATCGCCGTGAGACGCAGGATAATTATCCTGGCGCACGCGCCATTATGAAATGCGTCTATGAAGGGTTGAATTTGCCGTTCGATACAGCACTCAAGGTTGAGAGCCGTTATTTCGCGGAAGTCTTACGTTCAACAGAAGCTGCAATGATGATCCGCACGCTCTTTATGTCCATGCAGGAACTCAATAAAGGCGCACGTCGCCCAGACGGGGTTGGCAAATTGGAAGTCAACAAAATCGGCGTCATCGGCGCGGGCCTTATGGGCGCGGGCATTGCATACGTCTCTGCCAAAGCAGGTATTGACGTTGTATTGATCGACCGAGACCAAGCCGGAGCAGACAAGGGTAAGGCGTTAAGTGAAAGTCTTGAAGACAAGGCAATTTCGAAGAAACGTTCTACGCCTGAGAACAAAGACGCATTGCTTTCTCATATCGAAGCAACAGATGATTATGCAAAACTTTCTGACGTCGACATGGTAATTGAAGCGGTATTTGAAGACAGTGAAGTGAAGAAAACCGCAACAGAAATGGCAGAGGCGCATATGCCAGAGGATGCAATTTTCGCGTCCAACACATCTACCATTCCAATCTCTGATCTGGCGGAATTTTCAAAACGGCCTGAACAGTTTGTCGGCATTCACTTCTTCTCACCGGTGAACATGATGTTGTTGGTTGAGACCATCAAGGGCGCGAAGACCGGCGATAAGGCGATTGCCATGGCAATAGACTATATCGCGAAAATCAAAAAGACACCTATTGTGGTGAACGATACGCGCGGCTTTTACGTCAATCGCTGTGTGCTTCGCTATATGTCAGAAGCGTATAATATGCTGATTGAAGGTGTACCTGCACCAATGATTGAAAACCTCGCCAAGCAGGCTGGCATGCCACTTGGTCCGCTGCAGCTAAACGATGAAACTGCGATTGATCTTTCCCATAAAATTCTGCACCAGACCATACGTGATCTGGGTGACAATGCAGTGCAGAAAGATCACGTGACGCTGGTTGATACCATGGTTGAAAAGCATGGTCGCTTTGGCAAGAAGAACGGTAAAGGTTTTTACGATTACCCGGAAAAGCCTGCCAAGAAAATGCTATGGCACGGGCTTAAAGAAATGTATCCGCAGCTTGATCCGGACACGCTCAACAAGCAGGAAATCATCGATCGCTTCCATGCAACAATCGCAGCAGAAGCTGCACGTTGTGTAGAAGAAGGCGTTGTGACCGATGTGCGCGAAGCAGATGTAGGCTCAATCCTTGGCTTCGGCTTTGCACCATTTACTGGCGGCGCACTTTCCTACATTGACGGCATGGGCACCAAGGCCTTTGTTGAGCTGTGTCATGATCTTCAATCGAAATATGGCGACCAATTCAGACCATGTGATCTTCTCGAAGATATGGCGAAAACCGATGACACATTCTACAACCGCTTCAACCCATATGGTGCTAAAAAAGCGGCTGCATAAACGATTACAATAACAAACGCGTTATAAAGGGCCCTCACGGGCCCTTTTTTGTTGCTTGCGCTATTCTTAAGAATTATATTCTACTTTGAATCTATATAGCAGTTGTTTTATTCTAATATTAAGAGGCAAATTAAAATGATATTCCGGCAGATATTTGACAGCACATCAGCAACATATAGCTATATCATTGCCAGTAGACCAGGTGCCGAAGCGCTGATCATCGATCCGGTTTTGGATAAAGTAGATCACTATATTCGAATTATGAATAATCTTGATCTTCAACTTGTTAAAGCTGTTGATACGCATATTCATGCGGACCATATTACAGCACTTGGTGAACTTGAGGAACGTACGCAATGTCTCACGGTGATGGGAGACCATTCGAAAGCTGATGTTGTTTCGATGAAGGTTAAAGATGGCGAGAAACTGGAAATTGATGGCATCAAGCTTGATGTAATTTATACGCCTGGCCATACGGATGATTCTTATTCATTTGGCATGGAGGACCGTGTCTTTACCGGGGACACACTGCTCATTCGCGGCACAGGCAGAACCGACTTCCAGAATGGGTACGCACGAAC